>CALDDP010000150.1 GCA_937936805.1 uncultured Gammaproteobacteria bacterium
TATGCAACAACGCCTTCGAGGGGATACAACCGACATTCAGGCAGACCCCGCCGAGGGATGGATAACGTTCGATCAGCACAACTTTCTTGCCCAGATCGGCAGCGCGAAAAGCGGCGGTGTAACCCCCCGGACCGGCGCCCAGAACTACAACCTCGGTATTCAGATCCGCACTACTCGCGGATGCCGCGGATTCTTTTTGCTCAGCTTTGGCGGCGGACCCGGAGGCCGATTTGGCGGGCGCGGCGTCAGCTTTGGCGGCGGGCGCGGCGGCCGTTTTCGCGGGCGCGGTTTCGAGGCTGCCGAGCTTGCTGCCTTCGGAGATCTTGTCTCCGACCGCAACGCCCAGCTGTTTTATGGTTCCAGCGAAGGGAGACGGTATATCCATCGTCGCCTTGTCCGATTCCAGGGTTAACAATGGATCCTCGACTTTTACCGAGTCGCCCACGGCAACATGAATTTCGATGACTTCGACATTGTCAAAATCGCCTATGTCCGGCAGTAACAGATCTTTTTCGCTCATAATTATAAAAGTACCCTTCTGATATCGGATATTACCTGGCTTAGGAAATTGGTGAAGCGTGCGGCCTGGGCACCATCGATTACACGATGGTCATACGATAATCCCAGCGGCAGTATCAGTCGCGGCACAAACTCACCATCGATGAAAACCGGCTGCATTTTTGATCGCGAAACACCAAGGATGGCAACCTCGGGAGCGTTGACTATCGGCGTGAAATAGGTTCCACCAATTCCACCAAGACTGGAAATAGTGAAGCAACCACCCTGCATATCGGCTGGTGACAACTTGCCATCTCGCGCGCGAACTGAAAGTTCACCGAGTTCCGCAGCAAGGTCGAAGAGTCCCTTTTGATCGACGTCCCGCACTACCGGAACCACCAGCCCGTTTGGCGTGTCAACAGCGATACCGATATGAAAATACTTTTTCATGATCAGGTTTTCACCACTCGCATCGAGCGATGCATTGAATCCCGGGAACTCGCGCAGGGCGCTCACCACCGCTTTCATTAAAAAAATCAGCGGCGTCAATCGCACTCCCTTCTTTTCCGCATCTTTGGCGAGACCCTTGCGGAAGGCTTCGAGCTCGGTGATATCGGCATCGTCGAACTGCGTGACGTGGGGTACCGTGACCCAGCTACGATGCAGGTGAGCTCCAGATATTTTCTGGATGCGACTCAATGCAACCGTCTCAATTGCACCGAACTTCGAATGATCGATCTCCGGCAGGCTGCTGACGCTGATACCGCTGCCACCGGTACTGGTTCCGCTGGACATGGCCGATTTGACGAAAGCCTTGACGTCCGCCTTGAGCAGCCGGCCCTTGGGCCCACTGCCAATAACTCGCTCCAGGTTGACCCCGAGCTCGCGCGCATACCTGCGAATCGAGGGACTCGCATGAATAGTTTTGCTGCTGCTACTTACCGCCATGCCCGCTTCGGCGCCGGGATGCGGTTTCAGCTTCTTACCGGGCGTGGCGCCGGCTCTATGCTCATCGGCATCAGGCGCAACAGCCGCCGTCACCTCGGCCGGGGGTTCCGGTTCGTCTCCTGCAGTCACGGCCTCGGCTTCAGCCGCCGCGGCAGGACCGGGGTCAACGCTTACCTCGGCACCACCGCTGCTGATGAGAGTGGCAATTTTATCACCCTCATTCAGGCGATCACCGACCTTGACGCTTAGCGATTCAATAGTGCCAGCAAAAGGGCTGGGGATTTCCATCGTCGCCTTGTCTGATTCGAGCACAATGATCGACTGCTCGGCCTCGACCACATCGCCCGGGGCAACGAGTAATTCGATAATCTCTATATCCTGAAAGTCACCGACGTCAGGAAGCGCTATAGTTTTGTTTTCTGCCACTTTGATGCTCCTGCTCGCCGGCCTAAACCGTTGTCGGCCTGGGCTTTTCGGGATCTATGCCGTACTTTTTGATTGCCTGCTGCACTACTTTACTCTCGAGTTCGCCATCATCACTCAAGGCCTTGAGCGCGGCGACGACAATATAATAACGGTTAACTTCAAAGAAGGTGCGCAAATTTTCGCGGGTATCGCTGCGACCGAAACCGTCGGTACCCAGACTAACGAAACGCGACCAGACAAATTCTCGGATCTGTTCCGCATAGGCACGAATATAGTCGGTCGAAATAATAACCGGTCCTTTGCGCCCCCGCATCTGGGTTTCGAGATAACTTTGCCGTGCTTTCTTGGTTGGATGCAGTTGATTCCAGCGCGCGCAAGCCTGTGCTTCGCGAGCGAGCTCATTGACACTGGTCACGCTCCACACATCGGCGTTAATCTTAAAATCTTTTTTCAACAACTCGGCAGCAGCAATCACCTCGCGCAAAATCGTACCTGATCCCATCAACTGCACCTTGAGACCTTTTTCCTCTCCTTCTTCAAGACAGTAAATACCCTTGATAATGCCCTCTTCCGCGCCCTTGGGCATTGCCGGGTGCAGATAATTTTCATTCATTACCGAAATGTAATAGAAAACATTTTCTTTCAGCTGGTACATCCGCTTCATCCCGCTCTGGATGATGACCGCAAGCTCGTAGGCGAAGGTCGGGTCATAGGAGATACAGTTGGGAATAGTGCCGGCAACAACCAGGCTATGCCCATCCTGGTGTTGCAGGCCTTCGCCGGCCAGCGTGGTGCGTCCGGCGGTTCCGCCCATCAGGAAACCCCGTACCTGCATATCGGCGGCAGCCCAGGCCAGGTCACCAATGCGTTGAAAACCGAACATCGAGTAGTAGATATAAAAAGGGATCATACTGACCCCGTGGGCGCTATAGGCAGAGCCCGCAGCGATCCACGAAGACATCGCGCCGGCCTCGTTGATACCTTCTTCAAGAATCTGTCCCTTGATATCCTCGCGGTAATACATCACCTGGTCAGAATCCATCGGCTCATACAACTGTCCCTTGAACGAGTAAATGCCAAGTTGACGAAACATACCCTCCATACCGAAGGTTCTGGCTTCGTCGGGTACGATTGGAACGATATTTTTACCGATGTTCTTATCGCGTGCCAACGTGGAAAGCATGCGCACGAAAGCCATGGTGGTTGAGAATTCACGATCGCCGCTGTCTTTTAACAGTGCATCGAATATATCGAGACCTGGGATAATCAACGGCTCCGCAGTATCGCTGCGCACCGGCATGTATCCACCCAGCTGCTCACGACTGTTGCGCATGTATTCCATTTCAACGCTGTCTTGCGCAAACTTGTAGAATGGTGCCTCCGCAATATCATCGTCGCTGATCGGAATATTGAAGCGATCACGAAACGCCTTGAGCGCGTCTTCACCCATTTTCTTTTGCGAATGAGTGATGTTCTGTCCTTCACCGGCTTCACCCATACCGTAACCCTTGACCGTCTTGGCGAGGATGACGGTAGGTCTGCCAGTGGCTTCAACCGCTTCGGCATAGGCCGCGTAAACCTTGTGCGGGTCGTGGCCGCCACGGTTCAAACGCCAGATATCCTCGTCGGACATATCGGCGACCATTTCTCGGGTTTCGGGATACTTGCCGAAAAAATGTTCCCGCGTATAGGCTCCACCCTTGGCCTTACAGGCCTGGTACTCGCCATCGAGCGTTTCTTCCATCAGCCGTTGCAGCACACCATCCTTGTCTTTGGCTAGCAGATGGTCCCAGTACGAGCCCCAGACAACCTTTAATACGTTCCAGCCCGCGCCACAAAATACCGCTTCGAGTTCCTGGATTATTTTGCCATTACCCCGCACCGGGCCGTCGAGACGTTGCAGGTTACAGTTAATAACGAAAACCAGGTTATCGAGATTCTCGCGCGTAGCGAGTGAAATTGCGCCCAGCGATTCGGGTTCATCCATTTCGCCGTCACCCATGAAGGCCCACACCTTGCGATCCTGCTGCGGCTGTATCTCGCGATTATGCAGATACTTCATAAAGCGCGCCTGATAGATCGCCATCAACGGCCCAAGGCCCATGGATACAGTCGGGAACTGCCAGAAGTTCGGCATCAACCACGGATGCGGGTAAGACGACAGACCGTTCTTATCGAGCGCTTCCTGGCGAAACGCCATGAGCTGCTCTTCACTGATACGTCCTTCGAGGAAGGCGCGCGCATAAATACCCGGTGCTGAATGCCCCTGGAAAAATACCAGGTCGCCCATATTCTCTTCGGTCGGTGCTTTAAAAAAGTGCATAAAACCGACGTCGTAAAGCGTCGCAGCCGAGGCGAAGCTGGCAATATGTCCGCCGAGCTCACTGGACTTGCGGTTTGCGTGCACAACCATCGCAGCGGCATTCCAGCGGATTACCGAACGCAGACTGTGCTCAATGGCCTGGTCGCCCGGAATAGGTCGCTGTTGCGAAAGTGGAATGGTATTGAGGTAAGCCGTGGTTGCCTTAAATGGCAGATAAGCACCGGAACGGC
>CALDDP010000151.1 GCA_937936805.1 uncultured Gammaproteobacteria bacterium
GGTAGACCAGTACCGCGAGCAGCCAGCCAAGCACTGCCGTATAACATGATTGCAGGACTGGAAATATTACAATGCGCCCGCTCTTGAACCCAACCAGCCTTAACACGCTGAGCTCCTTGCGTTTGCGATCGACGTTGGCCCAAAGGCTCGCACCCAGCGAGAAAGAAAACCCGATCGCGCCGACACAGGCGATAATCCAGAAAATCACTGACAGATTTTCATCGATCGCCTGTACGGTTTTGATCTCTCCTACATTGGCCTTGACCCTGGCGCCCGCTTGTTCGAGGTCGTTGACAAGGCTTTCAACGTCATAAATCGATCGCGCATAAAGCCGAAACGAAGGATAAACCCGCTCTTCCAGCTTATCGCTATTACCTTCCCAACCGAGCTTCGGTACCGCGCGACCATCCTTGAATTGCTCGCTGGCAATCAGTAAATCCAGGTTAACGAAAGCGACATTGCGCGAGGTCACCACCTCATCGGCGATATCGATAACCTCGAGCGGCAGGTGCACCCGCTCGCGTCTACCCTGAAATTGCCGGGCGAGACTGCCGTCAATTTCATCACCGGTACTGACCTTGAGTTTTTTCGCCGCGCTCTGGCTCAGCACAACCTGGGAGTAGTCTTTGGGTACGCTGATCAGTCCGGAAAGCAGCGGATCTCCCGCGGCGGTAGCAAGCAACTCGGTAGAGACGATGCGATTGGCGCTGGTGCTTTTCAGTTGTATCGTCGCCGCCAGTGCGCGGGTTTTGGGGATGATAAATTCGACGTCGCCTCGACTACGATACTGATCGATCCAGGCATCATCGTAGCGACCGCTGCCGATCGGCCTGATTTCACGATTTGCCGGATTCTCCACCAGTTGATGAATCATCGTGCTGACAATGCCAAACTTGAGGCCAAACAGTATCATCATCGGCGCGAGCACAGAAGACAGCGCCAGAATGAAACATCCCGACATGCGCCATTCGTGGCTGTAGTCTCGAAAACTGAGGCGAACTATGCTGGATATCTGCGCCATCAATCGGTAAACCTCGACTGGTAAACTTTTCCGTCTTCGACCGCCTCGGCTTCCTGTCTCAACGTGCGCAGTTCCATCTTGTAGACATGCGCCCAATCATGGCTTGCCGTAATCAGCGTAATCTTGAGTCCCTTGATGACTTCCATCACCACCGCCATGATTTTCTGCGCGGTAATCGGGTCCAGTGCGGCAGTCGGTTCGTCGGCGATCAGGATCGTCGGGCGATGCGACAGGGCGCGCGCAAAAGAAGCCCGTTGACGTTCACCGGCGGAAAGCAATCCGGGTAATTTATCCAGCTGACGCTCGATACCCAGCACCTTGGAGATTGAATTAATCGAATCATCGTCCGGCAAATTGAGGAGCTTGCGCGGCAGCTCGATATTTTCCCGTACCGTCAGGTAAGGCAACAGACCGCCCGACTGCAGCACATAACCGATGTGCTGCTTGCGAATCTGCGATAGCTTGCTTTGCTTATCGTGCCGCCAGAGCTTTGCAATATCATGATTATCACCATCTACCGGATGCACGCTCCACTCGTCACATTGGTCGGGACGCAAAATCAGCGCCAGCATATCCAGCAGCGTACTCTTGCCGCATCCACTATGCCCGATCACGGCGATGTTTTCCTGGGCCCTGATTTCGATTTTCGGCACCAGCAGCCGAAAACCCACGCCGTCGATCAGTCGTTCCTTGACGACGTTCTTCAATGAATAAATGACTGTCACTTGGACAATGAACCGTTATGGCAGCAGATCGAGGGCAACCGGGAAGACCGAGTTCCCGTTAACCGGACCTCCTCCCGGGGTTACCCACAGATCGGTATGATCGTGCAAAGCCTGGTAGTAATTGATCTTACTCTCCAGCCGATGCATGAATTCAATCTGTACCTTTGCCGACCATTCCTCCCAGCTTTCCAGGGTCAGGTTCATGACTTCGCCGGTATAAGGGAGGTCTTCGATGTATTCGCGCATGTAACCCATGTCGGCAAGATTAGCGCCAGCGCCGGAGGTGCTACTCGCTACCGACGACGGGTCACGACTAACCGTCGCGGCCAGGCTTTGTAAATCGTCGATGAAGTTCTGTGGACTGAGTACACCCTCCTCGGCGAGCTCGAGCACCTGTTGCATAACGTTTTTGAGATCACTCAACTGATCGCGGGTTAACAGCACCCGCACGTCCACCGCCGAGCGTTCAGGATTGATAAAGTCGCGATCGACCATCCAGGCATCAAACACGGAGGGCAGCGGTTGCCCGGATTCCCTCTGGATATAACGCATCCGCAATGCATTGCCCAGTTTCGCTACCCGGTCCTGCAGTTGCGCAAGCTGCGTCTGTTCTTCCGCCTGTGGGCGCACCGGCAGCGGCAGTGGCGGCACGCCGTTAGTAGTCGCCAGCACCTGTTGCGTGATCTGGTTGGCAAGCACTTCGAGGACATTGCCAAACTCGTCAACCTTGCCCAGACTTACACCGTAGTAAAAATCGCCTATGCCGGGGTAAAAAGACAGTTGCTTGTAAAGTTTTTCCGCCTTTTCATGGTCGGCGGTGGCCGAGGGGGTACGCAGATGCAGCACCCAGATAGATATTCCCTTGTCAAAGGCCAACTGGCGCAGAGCCTGTGCGCTGAGTCGGGTTGCACCCAGCGAATCATAACTTTCGCGTGGACCCGCGTCGGTGATTAATACGACATAGCGCGCGTCAAACTTGTCCCAGTCAGAGTCTTCAATGGCTGATTTAATGCCGGCATAGGCGTCTTCACGAAAATCACGGCTGGATACCTCTGCCGGGCTTAGCGTGTTGACGCGTTGCAGGAACTGATCGACGTCGGTGCCCTGCTGCAGACTGACATAGCGACGCGTGAGATACTCAAGTTCCGGTACCTGGCCGATGTTGTCACGATAGGCGGTCAGGCCGAAACCAACCTGGTTGGTCAGCCCCTGTTTTTCGATCGCCGAATAAACTTTCTCCACCGCTTCCCGGGTACGGTCTATATAAGGCCCCATTGACTGCGTGGAATCGATCACGAAATGAATGCCACTGCGGTAACTGCGACTACCCGATCTGGCAGCCGCAAGCTCGGAAGCTGCACCTGGGTCCGCCAGCGGAACACTCGCAATCTCCAGCAGACGCGCCTGCTCGTTGCCCAGATACACATCTTCATGCTGAATGATAGGCACCAGGTAAAAATTCTCCCGAATCTCGAGATGGGCTTCGGGCTGAATCGCGATAACCGGCGAGTCCTTCGGTATCGCACCACTGACGACCTCATCGTAGAGCGTCTGGTATCCCAGCTTGTCGTAGTCGTCAACCAGTTGTTGCAGATCATCCTTGTGATTAAACATCATCACCCGCTGAATATCCTGCGGGTCCTTGAAAGATACCGTCAGCGCCTGGTTCCAGGCAATCGCCTTGTCGTCTTTGACCCAGCCAACAGTCTTACCGAAACTATCGTAACCCACCCGGATCCAGTCATCCTGTTTCTCATAGACATACAACACGCTGAAGGGAACGATTGCGCTGGTCTTCGGCGAGTCCGCGGGCGCCTCGTAAAGGCGGGCATCGGGCACACTGAGCACTCGCTGGTAAAGGGTTTTCTTACCTTCCATCAACAACGGTTTGTCCGCCGCCGCCAGGTTTCCCGCCAACAATAGCAGGCAGCCCATCAGCAGGAGATAAATCGTTTTACTGCTCTCGTTGCGCATT
>CALDDP010000152.1 GCA_937936805.1 uncultured Gammaproteobacteria bacterium
CTGGCTGTGTTTCCACACGGCACGCATATGCGACTTCATCTGCAGAGTTTCGCTCTTGAACAGTTCACTGACCGCGTAAGCCATCACCAGCTTGCGCGTGTTTTCGAGGCCGAGCCTGACAACAGCCTGCTGCAGAGATTCGATTGGTGCTCGACCGCCGTACAGCGCGCGCAACCATTATCATTTTCGCGGTAATCACGGGATCGGACTGTATAATCACACCGACCGTTTCAGCGGTAACGAGGTTGTCGTCAAATGCCTGCTGGATGCGCAGCGCCACGTCGGGGAGGCTGGGTAGCTTAAGCTTACCGTCGAGGAGATCCCTGAACAGCTGGATCTGAAACATGGATTGCTCGGCGTCCTCACCGATCCCCACAAGCTCGATGTCCGCCTCGGAGCTGCCCCCCATCTGCTGACGGGCGAAATCGGCAAGCTGGTCAGAATACAGGCGCAAAAAGCACACCGGCCCCTCGGCGACAACCTGGTAAATACTCGGTCGCACCTGCGCGATCGGAGACAGCTCACCGTCATCGCTGCTGGTAAAACGTGTTTCCTGTTGATCCTGGGTAATCGCGCGCAGCGTACCTTCGACCAGGTAGAGGCTGAATTTTTCGCAGCTGCCGAGATCAATCAGGCACTGTCCCGGGCCTGCCGTTTCGATTTGCATGCTTGCGGCAAGCGTCTCCAGTTGCTGATCGTCGAAGCGACTCAGGCTACGGATGCGACGCAGACTGGCGATATCTGGATGGATTGTGTCTACCATGAGCTCTCTACATGTAAGTTACGCTAGCACTTAGTCTAGTCAATCTGTGGCAATCGTGGTGAAAGCAGGCGTGGTGACCCGGGACGTCAGTCTGCGGTGACCGTAACCCGTTACAGGCAAACGTTTCCATAAGATTGATTGAGGGCTTTGAAGGATGCCCGCGTCGCTTTTTCTGGTGTCGTCCTAGGAGAACAGGGACAGGTAATTCATCCAGGCCGACATGCGCAACAGCGTCTTGCGTACCACTACCAGTTGCTGAAACTGTTCGCCGTAAATAGCCGTCTGCGCATGAGAATGGCCGGGCAGCTGCGCGACATAATTTGTGTAACGGGGATCGGTAATACTGATCAGCACCGGAATTCGCGATTGCTCTCCCTCGGCGAGTTCGTCAGCCGAGGTCGGCATCACCATACTCAGCTTGCCCGAGAAAACCTTGCCCGGAATGCTAGCGAAAGTGATTTCCGCGCTGTTACCGTGGTTGAGGCTCAACAAACTTTTTTGATGAAACCAGGCAACCAGGTTGTGCTCCCCTGTCGTCTGCGGTGCGTTTGCAAACTGTTCGGTCACACTGGCTGTAATCGGTTCGGCAGCGAGATGCTGTCGGCTCATACCCGAGTGAGGATGGTAGTAATTCAACATCTGGATCAATGCAAAGCTCAGAACCACCCCTCCGATCGACGCAGTGGGTACTGTCCACCTGTTGAGGGGGATTCTCAGTACGGTGAAAATCGCGATACAGAGCGCGGTGTAAACAGAAATCAGTAGTAGTTCCATGCGTCTTCCTCACCCTCCGCGACTAGGCCGCTTCGGTCGCCTCCATGATTGCCTTTTCGATGCGCTCGATCCTGTCATCGAGCACTTCGAACTTGTGGCCTAACAGCGTAACCGAGTCGGTAATATCTTCGTCAGCCTTTCTGGCATTGACATCGTTCGTGGTTTCAAGCGACTTGTCATTGATTGCGGTATCTTCGTTGATCTGGCTGAATATCGGGCCGGGTTGCTCACGATAAACCGCGGACCAGATCCACAACAGCGGCCAGATTGCATGCAGCGTAAACAGGCTGACCCATCCGCCATAATAGATTGCATCCTGGTGCGGGTGATTGCGGTTCGCGGCTATTTTATAGGGAATGTCGAGAATCGCGATGGCGCCAAGCAGCAGGCTAATCGCGGTGAAAATCAGAATTCCGAGGGCAAGATAATCAAGCATATGGTTCCGTCAAATCAGCATCTTGGTTGGAGTGTAGTCCAAAAATCGGGTTACTCTTTTGCGACCTAGTTCTCACTTTGCCGGTAATTACCCCGGGTTTCGGGTGATCTTCGGGCACAAATCCGTCTCGACACATGCAAACAATCCAATAGTAATATCACCGTCAGCCCCTGCATGACCATTGACTGTCAAGTTACGTGGTTTTGCCAGGGAACAACTGCGTGGCATACCGATGTGAGTGGATAACATCGGCACTCGCGCTGGCTTTAGCGGGAATTGAAAAGGTCGGGAGAGTGATTACTAATCAAATTCATGGCTTCAGCTTGCGGCAGCGCTGAGCCGGTCTCAGTTCAGATTTAAGTAGGAAGCAACCCGGGACTGTGCCGAGTCAGTCCTGTGATCCGGAGGCCAGCCTGGTGACCGCGTCAGTAATTTCAGCGTTAGCGAAAGGTTTGGTCATGAAAAGATCTGCACCGCACTCGAGTGCGGTTTCACGGTCGATGCGCTGGCCCTTGGCGGTTAGCATCAGCACCGGGAGCTTCTCTCCCTTTGGGTCCGCGCGCAGCCGACGCAGGACTTCGTAACCATCCAGTTCCGGTAGCATCAGGTCCAGCACCAGCACAGATGGCTGTTGTTCAAGGGCCGAATCCAGTGCCTGACGACCATCGCTGGCAACGCTGATTGCAAAACCTGCCCGCTCGAGTAAAAACGTAAGCGATTCTACGATATTGGGTTCGTCTTCAGCCAGCAATACGGTCTTGGTCATGGCATAGAGGTGAGAATCTTTGATTTTTCGGTGGATCGATTAGACACCATCCATGGAAACACCGCAACTATCGGGCCCCCGGATCAGGGCTACTGGAGAGAAATCCTGATAATTATTGGTAAATTATTGACATGATTCCTGGCCCTGGACGCGTTTAATTGACAAAACTGCCTGTTTTCACCGGCAAGGTACTTGCCAATTCTCCCATTTTGATTAATTTGCCTTTAAGCGTATTGCAACGCAGCATTCAGCTGAACTGCGCTCGGCGCACTGGAATCCAGTCTTACGCTAACTAACAGGAGTAGAACATGTCCCAGGAGGCGTCCACCGCCCACCTCACACTGGCACTGAACACGACGCTCGAACGTGAATTCGTTTCGCCACTGACGTCGATTCGCGGTGCTCTGGAAATCATACGTGATTTCCCCGACCTGTCACACGAAGAGAGTAGCCGTTTTCTCAATAACGCACTGCAGGATTGCGCGCGCCTGGAACAGGCTGTGGAGCATCTCGCTGCCACGGTGTATACCGCGGTTAACTCCAAGGACAAGGATGAATCACCGGCAACACAGGCAGAAACTGATTCGGCGTACTCTGATCGCATTCAGTTTCTGGAGGAGTTGCAAATCATCGAGATCGATTTTAGCGAATTCGTTTTCAGCAGTACCAAAATGGTCAATGACTTCTACGATCTGCTGGATCAGTTGATAGAAAGTAGCGGACATTCCTGGTATATCGTCGTCAACTATCACAATTGCAGAATCTGGCCGGAAGCCTGGGTCGCGTTCGCGCATCGCGGCAAAAAAGTCAATGTCAGTTACTCGCTTGGCACCGTACGCTACTACGATGCAAGCGAGGACGAAGACGATTCGACCCTGCTCAGTGATCCGGAATTGCTGTCTTCACGCGACGAGGCCCTGGCGTACATCGAAACTCTGCGCAAGGCAGCTGGTGGTCAATAGACCTGGTATGGCGGCTATACGACAGGCCTCCTGGAAAGCCCTGTAACTTCTCAAACCTCTTGTATATTGCCCCTTTTCCCGGAGAATATACCGGTCATGACACGATAATCAGAGCAGCCGCAAGCTGGAGCTAGTTATTCTGCTCGGTGGGTACCTCTTTGCGGGTGAGACGTAAGCGGAAAAAACTGGTTTCATCAGCGGCGAACTCGAGCGTCAGGTCGCCACCCATGTTGCGCGCGATCGCCCGGCTGATAGAGAGCCCAAGTCCTGCACCATGATCAAGATTACTGCGGTGCCCGCGACTGAACTTGTCGAATATTGCGGCTGCTTCCTCGCGCTTGACGCCGCCGCCATTGTCCGAAACGTCGATGTAGAGCGAATCACCGCTCGACTCGCTGCGGATGCTGATCACCGGTTGTTGCGAGGTGTTGTACTTGATCGAATTTGAAATCAGGTTAATCAATATCTGCTGCATGCGATCTTCGTTCGCCGACACCAGGACGTGATCCACGTTCGACTGGCGTTCAATGCTGACCTGTTTCTTGCGGATCAGGCCGTCGAGAGTATCTATCGCCGCATCGATGACGCTGTCAGCCTCAACCTGCGCCAGCGGCATTTCCAGGATACCGGCTTCGAGCCTGCTCATGTCCAGGATTTCATCGAGTAGTCGCGTCAGGCGTTGACTCTCTTCGTGAATTATCGAGACAAAGCGATGCTGTTCATCTTCAGTCACTGTCTCCGGGCTCAGCAGGATTTCCGAAAAGGAGCGAATCGACGTCATTGGCGTACGCAGTTCGTGGCTGACCTGGCTGAGGAATTCATCTTTCTGCAGGTCGAGTTGGCGCAACTGCTGATTGGCCCTGCGCAGTTCATTGGAAATCTTCGTCAACTCGTTGGATTTATTCGACAGCTCACGCGAGGCTTCCATCAGGCGCTGGGTCTCATCGGCAATATCGATCAACTCAGTCATGCTGATACTGCCGCGGCCCGCAATCCGCACCACCATCGCATGTGCAGAGGCGGCACCCACGTTACCCGCCAGCACGCGCTCCAGCTGCACGATCATCGCGTCGGTCGGCCAGGGTAACCCGCTGGCAAGCCCCTGTTCGCGCGCCATGCTGTCGAACAACTTGCGCGCCGGTTCGGTACCCAGGATTCTCTGTGCCAGCACAAACAGGTCTTCAGCATTGGCCTGACCAGGTTCGAAACGGGTCGCCTCGTGGGAACGAATGCGAAACACATCGACGAACAGCGCACCCTGCAGCCGATCTAGCTGGCTGGCCTCGGACAGAGTGGATACGATCATGAATACCAGGGTATTCAGTCCAACACTCCAGATGACAGCATGCACCAGCGGATCATAGCCAACCAGGCCAAATAACGCCTGGGGCCTGAGCGCTGCCAGGCCGAACAGGCCGCTGCTGAGGACATCCGCGCTCAGGATCACACTACCCCCGAAGCTCGGCAGAAACAGGGTGTAGGCCCACAGCGCAAAGCCCGTCAGCAGTCCCGCCAGTGCACCATTGCGGGTTGCACCTCGCCAGAAGATTCCGCCGAGAAGGCTGGGCAGGAACTGTGCTACACCGACGAAAGCGATCAGACCGATCGCGGCCAGCGCATCGGAGCCACCGCTAGCCTGGAAGTAGAGGAAGCCGAGACCGAGTACCGCAGCGATACTGATTCGACGAGAGGTCAGCAGTATCTTGCGCACATCACCACTGACTTCACGGCGTCCGTGCAACAGGTACAGCGAAATCGGAACCACGATGTGATTCGATACCATCGTCGAAACCGCGATCGCAGCGACGATTACCATCGACGTGGCCGATGAAAACCCACCGAGGAAGGCCAGCAGGGCCAGGTCTTCGCGCCCCAGCGATAGCGGTAGCGTGAGCACATAAAGATCCGGGTTGGCGCCCTGCGGCAGAAACTTGAGACCGGCGATCGCAATCGGCATAACGAACAGGCACATGCCGAACAGGTACAACGGAAATAACCAGGATGCTGTCGCCAGATGTCGTTCATCGACGTTTTCGACCACCGTCACCTGAAATTGCCGCGGCAGACAAATGATCGCAGTTGCCGAGAGGAAGGTTAGCGTTACCCAGCGGGCATCGAAGATATTACCGGCACCGTAGATTACTTCGGTATCGATGTTCTCGAACACTGAACCAACGCCACCGGCCACACCAAAGACGACGAACAGGCCAACCGCCAACAGGGCTGCCAGTTTGACCACGGCCTCGACCGCAATCGCCGCAACCACGCCGTGATGGCGTTCGTTGGCGTCTACGTTACGCGTACCGAAAAGAATGGTGAACAACGCCATACCGGCGGCGACGACAAATGCACTCAGTGATACGTCGACTTCGCCGACAATCGCCTGGTAACTGCGGGTTACCGATTGCAGCTGTAACGCGATATAGGGCGTCGTTGCCAGCAGCGCCATCAGGGTCACCAGCACCGCGACGCTGGAACTCTTGCCGTAACGGGACGAGATCAGGTCGGCAATCGATGTAATGCGATGAACTTTGCCGATGCGCACGAGTTTGCGCAACAGCCACCACCAGCCGATGAATACCAGGGTCGGACCCAGGTAAATGGTGATGAACTCGAGACCATTGCGCGCCGCCGAGCCGACCGCGCCGTAAAAAGTCCACGAGGTACAGTAAACCGAGATCGACAGCGTGAAAACTATCGGTGACTGGATCCAGCCTGCGTGGCCCTGGCGCGCGCGGCGGTCCACGTAAAACGCGAGTGCGAACAGCAACGCCACGTAGCCCAGGCAGACTCCGAGCAGCAGGTCGATCGAGAGCATTATTGCGAACTGTCCATATCTTGAGGGTCTTGCGCGTCTTCCGGGTCATTCCATTCAACGCTTTTTTGAATTCGCCTCGATAGCGCGGCAGCGCCTGCGATCAATCCTGCCCAGACGGCGAACAGGTAAAATCCGGTAAAAGGTATGCCCAGGATTCTGGTGTCGAGTTGAAAAACGCCGGCCAGGGGCGGCGTCAACAAAAGGCAGCCAACCAGCAGTAGAATCATCGACCGGTCGTTGATCTTACGCTCGGAAAGGGGCTGGTCATCTGGGTCATTGTTCATGATATTGCAATCCTCTTTGGCGTCCGCATGCTCCTGCCAGACCGAAAAGACTTTCGCCATGCGCACCGATTCTAACCGCAACCACCCGGATAATCACCCGTAACCATGGCGCTCGCGTCGCTATTATCCGGTCAGAGGGTCTATGATCCGGTGCCTGCAATTTCGTCTCGGGCAGGTGCGACAGGATAACCCGACAGGTTCGAATTCGGTCGTCCGATCCGGGGCGTAAACCGTGTGCCGGGCGTCCTGGTCGCTAAACACGATCATGTCAGTAAGATAATGCCGCGCCTGCCCGAAACCGACCGAGCCGGTGCTCGCGGCCCGGGCGACGAAAACGAAACCCTCACCGGATGGCAGTTGCACGTGCTGACGCAGCACCGCGTGCGGTGCCTGCTGCGCTCGGTAGAGAATCCACAACGGGCAGGACGAACCGTAGCGTGGCACCACGAGGCCCGGCAGATTGCGCGACAGGGTAATGTTACCCGAGGCGTTGGCCTGGTAAAATCCGAAGCGAGGCTGGCCTTCCTCAACCGGGAGCGCACTCAGACGCTCACATATCAACTGGAAATCGACGCCAAAATTGTCACTTAAAATTTCCAGGTCGTACTTCAGTTCCGCGGCGCGTTGCTTGAGGATTCCTGGCGGAACCATGACCGCGCCGACGGCGTAGCGAAGCAGAATTTCATAGGCACGCGTGCGCGCCAGATCGGTTTCGAGCTGGGCTTCCGCGGATACAATTTTTTGCACAACCTTATCAAGCCGCTTATCGACCAGCACCTGCGCGGCACTGAAACGAGTGGCAGCAGCTCCCTGCGGAAGCTTCAGGTGCAATGCTTCGGCCCGGCTCTCAATCTCGTAAAAGTGATTGTGACGGTTGTCGAACAGGGCATCAATTTCGTCCAGCGGTGTCAGCGTGCGCCTGGCCCAGGCGGCATTGTCAAAATAACTGGCCAGCGCATCGCCCAGCTTGCACAGTTGCTGACTCTCCTCGTGCATGATGGCGTAAAATCGGTCGCGCGGGGCTGTATCGATCTCGGGATACTGGCTGATGATTTCAGAAGACGAATTCAGCGATGCTATACGGGTCAACATCTTGTGTACCGTCTCTCCGAGGAAGGGATCGTGGTTAAGCCGGTCACTCAGTATCTGTGCAGCATTCGTCGCCTGGTGTTCGGAGCGCGCCAGGGCCAGAATACCGCGCGCCCATCCCGGAAAGCGGCCGATCAGTTCACCAATATGTTTTTCTTCGACACCCAGGGCCAGCATTTCAGGGTTCTGCGCGATTTCCTCGAGTGTTTCCAGTAAACGCCGATCAGCAGCGCCGTCAAGTTGGTCTAGGGGAAGGTCGAGTGCATTGGCTACCTTGCGTAACAAGGTACCACCAATGTCCCGCTTGTTATGCTCGATCAGATTGAGATAAGACGCCGAAATTTCGATCTGGCGCGCCAGATCAGCCTGGGTAATACCGATTTCACGCCGGCGTTCGCGGATTCTCGGGCCTAGAATATTGCGCTTCATGCCTGGTCTCGACGCACCAAATGAACCGGGTCTAGTCAATTATTAACAAATTAACATCCCGACTATTTGTTAAATTTACAAAACTATTCTTATTTTTCACATACTTATTGAAATATTACTTCCAGTCAATGATTCTTGCCCTGCTTAATGCATCAATACGGCTCAAACCGACATTTTCGACTCGGTAGCCGTACCAATACAACCTGGAGGACTCGTAACTAATGAGTAAAATTAATGACTCAAGGCGCACCTTTCTTAAGACCAGCGCAGCAATCGGTGTCGGCGTTTCAGCCCCGCTGATTTTCACCAACGCCCACGCGGCATATCGCAACGAGCCGAAGGGTTCTACCGTCACCTTTGGCTTCAACGTGCCACAGACCGGTGCCTATGCGGACGAAGGTGCGGACGAACTGCGCGCCTACCAGCTCGCGGTTCAGCACATTAACGGCGAAGGCGACGGCGGTATGTTGAATACCTTCTCGTCCAAGGCGCTCAAGGGTAACGGCATCAACGGCAAGAAGGTCGTATATGTCACCGGCGACACGCAGACCAAATCAGATGCAGCACGGGCCTCGGCCAAGCGCATGATCGAAAAGGACGGCGCAATCATGATTACCGGCGGTTCTTCGTCCGGTGTCGCAATTGCGGTTCAGGGCCTTTGCCAGGAAGCCGGTGTTATCTTCATGGCGGGTCTTACCCACTCCAATGACACCACCGGCAAGGATAAGCGCGCGAACGGTTTTCGCCACTTCTTCAACACTGAAATGTCGGGTGCAGCGCTCGCACCGGTGCTCAAGAACGCCTACGGCACCGATCGCACGGCTTATCACCTGACCGCCGACTACACATGGGGCTGGTCGCAGGAAGGCTCGATCAAGAAGTACACTGAGGCTATAGGCTGGAAAACTGCCGCTGCAGTGCGTACCCCGCTCGGCGCCGGTGACTTTTCCCAGTACATCACTCCGGTGCTGAACTCGGGCGCAGACGTACTCGTACTGAACCACTACGGCAAGGATATGGTCAACTCACTGACCCAGGCAGTTCAATTCGGCCTGCGCGACAAAGAGGTTAACGGCAAGAAGTTCGAGATCGTGGTACCGCTGTATTCACGCCTGATGGCACAGGGCGCCGGCGCCAACGTCAAGGGCATTTTCGGTTCCACCAACTGGCACTGGTCACTGCCGGACGCCGGCTCACAGGCATTCGTCAAGTCCTTCGGCCAGGCTTACGGCTTCCCGCCAAGCCAGGCTGCCCACACCACCTACTGCCAGGCACTCCTGTATGCGGATGCCTGTCAGCGCGCCGGCACCTTCATGCCGAGCGAAGTAGGCAAGGCGCTGGAAGGCTTCAAGTTCGACGGTCTCGGCAACGGTCCGACAGAATACCGCGCCGACGATCACCAGTGCTTCAAGGATGTCCTCGTTGTGCAGGGTAAAGAAAACCCCACGTCCAAGTTCGACGTACTCGAAGTGGTCGAAGTTACCCCGCGTGCGCAGGTCGAATACCCCGCCAGCATGCTGGGCGGAGACCTTGGTCCGTACAACAACGGCTAGTACAGCAGCCAGTACGAAAAGATAGTTCAGGAAATTTAGCGGCACAGGGACGTGCCACCTTATTTTAAACCCCGCAAATCACGCAGGGGTTCGTCGTGGCAGGCATACCGCGACAACAATTATAACGATAGACGGGATTAACCAAGTGGACGCTTTTTTATTGCAAGTATTGAACGGCCTGGACAAGGGCGGTGCTTACGCGTTGATCGCGCTCGGCCTGACGCTCGTGTTCGGCACCCTCGGAGTAGTCAATTTCGCCCACGGCGCACTCTTCATGCTTGGTGCCTTTTGCGCGGTTACTTTGAAATCCCTGTTCACTATGGAGAAGGTAACGCTGGATCCGGACAAGCTCACCGCCTGGGGCACACCGATGGAAATTCGCACTCCCTACGTAGTGGAATTGTTCGGGGATTTCGGAAATACACTGATCAATCTATCGGTGCCATTGTCAATCCTGCTTGCGATCCCGATCATGCTGCTGATCGGCGTCGTCATGGAGCGCGGGCTTATTCGCCATTTTTACAAGCGGCTGCACGCCGAACAGATTCTCGTCACCTTCGGCCTCGCCATCGTACTGCAGGAAATCGTCAAGGCCCAGTTCGGCGCCAATCCGATTCCGCAACCGGCGCCCGCCATGTTCGCCGGCTCGGCCGATATCGGCCTGATGCTGGGTTTTGCAGAAAACGCCGTGGTCTACCCCTGGTGGCGCATCATTTACCTGCTGTTTGCCGCTGTGGTGATCGGCCTGGTGTTCGCTTTCCTGCAATTTACTACCTTCGGCATGGTAGTACGTGCCGGCATGGCTGATCGCGAAACGGTTGGACTGCTCAGCATTGATATCGACCGTCGTTTCACCATCGTCTTTGGTATTGCCGCAGTAGTCGCGGGGCTGGCAGGCGTCATGTACACGCCAATCCTGTCGCCCGATTATCATATGGGTATGGATTTTCTGGTGCTTAGCTTCGTCGTGGTCGTTGTCGGTGGCATGGGCAGCCTCCCCGGCGCGGTGGCGGCCGGATTCCTGCTTGGAATACTGCAATCCTTTGCATCGATGAACGAAGTGAAATCGCTTTTGCCGGGTATCGACCAGATCGTCATCTACCTTATTGCTGTTGTTGTGTTACTGGTCAGGCCACGCGGTCTGCTAGGTCGCAAGGGTGTGATGGAGAGCTAGACGATGAGCAAAATAAACGTAAAAAACAAGGACCACCTGCTGCTGATCGGTTTCGCCATTGTAGTCGCCCTGGCGCCGATCATTTTTGCACCCATCGGCGGTGGTTACCCCGATTTATTACAGAAATTCGCAATCTTCGGCATTTTCGCCATCGGCTTTAACATCCTGTTCGGTCTGACCGGATACCTTTCGTTCGGCCACGCAGCATTTCTCGGGGTGGGTTCGTATACCGCAGTCTGGACGTTCAAATTACTGACGATGAACGTTATCCCGGCACTGATCCTGTCAACCCTGTTCGCGGGAGTGTTCGCGCTACTGATTGGCTTCATCGTCCTGCGCCGTTCCGGAATTTACTTTTCTATTCTGACGCTGGCGTTCGCGCAAATGTCCTATAACCTGGCTTACTCTGTGCTGACGCCGATTACCAACGGTGAAACGGGTTTGCAGCTGACGCTAAACGATGCGCGTGTACTGGATGGTCTGTTCGGCGTTTCACGCGGTGAGGGGCTGCCGTCGACTTCGCTGTTCGGGATGTCGATGTCCGGCTGGAGCGGCTTTTACTTTTGCGGCGTGATGCTGGTGATCATGTTTTACATTTCGCTGCGAATTTTCCGCTCACCGTTCGG
>CALDDP010000153.1 GCA_937936805.1 uncultured Gammaproteobacteria bacterium
AACCGGTAACAAGCAGGGCCAGGGCTTTTATCGTGATGGCGTCGGCGGACGCGAAGTATTAAACCTCCACAACAGCGAGTACGAGGAGGCGCAGCGCCTCAACCTGTCACTTGCCGACAAGGCCGAACAACAGGGTGTAAAGTATCTGCTCGAAGACGACAGTCTATTTGGGAAATTCGCCTGGCGCGTATTATCCCGAACCCTGAGTTATGCCGCAGCGCTGATTCCCGAGGTTGGGGACGACCCGGTTGGCATCGATGACGCGATGAAGCTCGGCTACAACTGGATCAAGGGCCCGTTCGAATTGATCGATGAGATCGGTGTCGATGCGCTTATCGAAAGACTGGAAGCAGAGCAGCTCGCGGTGCCTGAATTTCTGGCCGAGGCCAGAGGTTCGAGCTTTTACCGGGTCGAGAACAATCAATTGCAGGCGCGAGGACACGGCGGCAGCTGGCAGTCAATAAGCCGTCCCGAAGGCGTCATCCGTTTCACCGAGAAACGCCAGACCCTGACGGCGCGCAACAGTTGTGCGGTCGCCAGCTGGTTCGATCTGGACGGCATCGCGCTGGTTGAATTTCACAGCAAGGCGAACGCGCTCGATGCCGATTCAATGGCGATACTCGACGATGCCCTCGACCAGGTGGAGACCGGGGAATTACGCGGCCTGATAGTGCATAACGACGCACAGCATTTTTCCTGCGGGGTCAACCTGCAGGCCGTGCGCGAATTCTTTCGCCGCGATGATATGGATGGCCTGGATAAATTCCTCAGGGATTTCCAGAACACGGTACACCGCATGCAAACTGCTGCGTTTCCCGTAGTCGCGGCCCCGGTGGGTATGTCGATCGGCGGTGGCTTCGAAGTTGTACTCCATGCCAAACAGGTTATCTGCCATGCGAATTCGGTTACCGGGCTGGTCGAGTCGCTGGTCGGGGTCGTACCCGGTGGCGGCGGGTGCAAGGAAACCCTTTATCGCTGGATCGAGTTGCTGAATTGCAGTGACGACATCAGCCCGGCCTGCTGGAAGGCCTTCATGAATCTCGGCTACGGTAAAACAGCAACTTCGCCGATTATTGCCAGGCAACAGGCGATGCTGCGCCCCCACGATCGATTCGTGATCAACCGCGATCGAATCCTCGGTGAGGCGATCAAGGCAGTCGACGACCCTGTGGGTCAGGTCGTATTCGAGCGCCCTGCCCTGAAACTGCCCGGTAGACCGTTATTCGAAGAAATGGTCAAATGGCTCGAAGAATCACGCGATAAGGGTATGTTCATGCCGCATGACGTCAATGTTGGCAGCGAAATGGCGAGAATTGTCACCGGTGGCGATGTCGAACCCGGCAGCGTTTGTAGCGAACAGGACTTTTACGACGCGGAGCGACGTTCTTTCCTGACCCTGATCGCAACCGACGCGACCCGCGAGCGTATCAACAGTATGCTCGATGCCGGAGCTCCCGTCAGAAATTGACAAAGCTGTGCCTGTGGCACAGCTTTGTCATCCCGGAAAGTGCGTAGCACTTACCGATGCGTCGGACCGCCGGGATTTTTATTAAAGCGGCACGGTCTTCAAATGCGATAACAGCCTGTGCCGGGAAGAGGCTAATATGACTATTGAATACGATCAACTGCAACCCAACGGCGCCAATTTCGTCGCGCTGACGCCGCTCTCGTTTTTGCAGCGCACTGCCGATATCTATCCACAGCGCGAATCCCTGATCTACAATCGGCGTCGTTATACCTGGGCGCAGACGCGAAATCGCTGCACCCGCATCGCATCGAGCCTCGCCGCACGCGGCATCGGCAAGAATGACACGGTTTCGTTGTTTGCCTTTAATACCCCGGAAATGTTCGAAAGCCACTTTTCAATCCCGATGGCAGGCGCGGTCCTCAACACGATCAATACACGTCTCGATGCAGCCACCGTCTCCTACATCATCGATCATGGCGAAACGAAGATTTTCATCTGTGATCGCCAGCTCTGGCCGGTGCTCAAAGAAGCGCTGCAGAGTAGTAAATTAAATCCGGAAATCATCATCATCGATGACGCCGATGCGGTCGAAAAACCCGCATTGCCGACCGATATCGAGTTCAGTTTCTATGAAGACCTCGTCGATCGCGGCGACGATACTTATCGCTGGCGCGCGCCCGAGGATGAATGGCAGGCCCTGACCCTGAACTACACATCCGGTACCACGGGACATCCCAAGGGTGTGGTTTATCATCACCGCGGTTCGTACCTGATGACCATGGGTACCGTCATTTCCTGGGCCCTGCCACCGCATCCGCGTTACCTTTACACGGTACCGATGTTTCACTGCAACGGTTGGGGACATGCCTGGACCATGACTGCGCTCGCGGCCACCGTGGTCTGTATCCGCGCGTTCGCACCGAAGCTGTTTTTCGATCTGGTCGAAGAACACGGGATAACCCATTTCGGTGGTGCGCCAATCGTGCTCAATATGCTGGCACTTGCACCCGCTGAAGATCAGAAAAAATTTGACCATCGCGTCTATGCAATGACGGCAGGCGCTCCCCCTCCCGCCAAAGTGCTGGAAAGTATGGAACAGTTCAATTTCGAGGTCATGCATGTCTACGGCTTAACCGAGACCTACGGCCATATCCTGCATTCTGCGCCGCAGGATGACTGGTATGAGCAATCGATCGAGTCCCAGGCCGAGTTAAAGGCACGCCAGGGTGTACGTTTCGCGATGACCGAAGCGGTTGACGTAATTGATCCCGAAACCGGCAACCCGGTGCCCTGGGATGCAGAGACCATGGGTGAAATCGTGATTCGCGGTAATACCGTGATGAAAGGTTATCTGAAAGACAGTAAGGCTACCGATGACGTTTTCCGCGATGACTGGTTCATGAGTGGTGATATAGCGGTCATCTATCCGGACGGTTACATCCAGGTCAAGGATCGCGCCAAGGACGTCATTATTTCCGGTGGCGAAAATATTTCTTCGGTCGAGGTCGAAGGCGTGCTCTACAGGCATCCGTCCGTCGGGGATGCTGCCGTGGTCGCACTCGCCGACGAAAAATGGGGAGAAGTACCCTGTGCTTTCGTTGAACTCAAAACAGATACAGTGGCGAGCGAAGCCGAGCTGATCGAGTTTTGTGCTGACAACATGGCCCGCTTCAAACGTCCGAAAAAAGTAGTATTTGGTGAACTACCGAAAACCGCCACCGGCAAGATTCAAAAAAATGTATTGCGTGAGCGTGCCAAAGAGTTGTAAAACGCTGGATAAACCTTAATACGCATAAACATGAACCAGGATACCTCACCTCTCGAACTGCGCCATAGAATTCGCAGTGGCGAGTTCACCAGCAATACTTCCGGCTATTCGCGCGGCTTTGTGCAGGGCAACCTGTGCATTCTTCCGGCCGATTACGCCAACGAATTCCTGCAATTCTGTCACGCCAATCCGAAGCCCTGCCCGTTGATCGGGATGGCCTCGTCTCCGGGTGACTATCGCATCCCGAAACTTGGCGCTGATCTGGATATTCGTACCGACATACCCAGTTATCGCGTATTTGAACACGGCAGACAGGTCGAAGAGACGCATGATATCAGCGACATCTGGCGCGAGGACCTGGTTTCGTTTGTGCTTGGCTGTTCGTTTTCCTTTGAAGAAGCATTGATCGATGACGGGCTCGAGATTCGTAATGTCAGCGAAGGGGTCAATGTACCTATGTATCGCACCGATATCGATTGCAATCCAGCTGGCCGGTTTGCCAGTAAAATGGTGGTCAGCATGCGTCCGATGATCCCCTCTGACGCCATTCGTGCGATCCAGATCTGCACCCGATTTCCCGCAGTCCACGGTGCGCCGGTTCATTTCAGTGATCCGGCCAGAATCGGTATCCGCGATATCAACCAACCCGAGTTCGGCGATCCGGTAAGTATCCGCACCGATGAAGTTCCGCTGTTCTGGGCCTGTGGCGTCACCCCCCAGGTAGCGGTCGAACAGGCGCAACCACCTTTTTGTATTACGCATTCCCCGGGTTGCATGCTGGTATCTGATTTACCCAATAGTCACCTTGCCGTAATGTAAGCGGAGTAATCCATGTTAATGCTCAATTGTGATCTTGGTGAAAGTTACGGTTCATGGAAAATGGGCCGTGACGATGAAGTTATGCCACATATCGACCAGGCCAACATCGCCTGCGGCTTCCATGGCGGCGATCCGCTGGTAATGGAAAAAACCCTGGCCATGGCCAGGCAGAACAACGTCATGGTTGGCGCTCACCCGGCCTACCCGGACCTGGTCGGCTTCGGCCGGCGACCGATGCATTGCTCCGCCGAGGAAATCAGCGCCTTCTTGCATTACCAGATTGCCGCGCTTGAAGGCATGGCGCAGATCCAGGGGCTCGAACTGGCATATGTCAAACCCCATGGCGCCCTGTATAACGACATGATGTCACGCGAAGCCGTGCGTGCGCCTATTTTGCGGGCCATCGCTGACTTCCACAAGCCCGTGCGCCTGATGCTGCAGGCAACCCCCGAAGCCGAGCAACATCGATCCGAGGCAGCCTCGCACGGCATCGATCTCTGGTTTGAGGCATTCGCCGATCGCTGTTACGACGATGATGGCAAGCTACTCTCGCGAAGCAAGGCTGGCGCGGTGCATACGCGTGAAAAGATGCTCGACCAGGTGAAGCAGATCTGTAATGAAGGTACGGTGACATCGGTCAGCGGCCATACCCTGGAATTGAACCCCGATACCCTTTGTGTGCACGGCGATAACGATGCAGGTGTTGCCGCGATCAAAGAAATCCGCAAGATCATCCATTCCTGATCACATCATGAGAATCGAAATCGCCGGGCAGAACGCGTTTATCGTTTATTTTGCCGAGCAAGCCAGTGCCGCGGTATCGGCGCGAATTCAGGCCGCGGTCGCCAATATTCACGCCACCATGAGCGACAGCATAGTGGACCTGGTGCCATCTTACGCATCGCTGCTGGTGATTTTCGATCTCGATCACAGCGATCACTTCGCGGTCAGACAAAAGCTCCGTACTGCACTCTCCAATCTGGACAGTGTCGACGCTGACGCGGGCGAACTGGTAACCCTGCCGGTTTATTACAGTAGCGAATCCGGACCCGATCTCGAGGTCATCGCTGAAGGCGCTAACATCAGCGTCGAAGATGTCATTGAAATACATCAACAACGGGAATACCGGGTATATGCGATCGGCTTCGCGCCCGGTTTCGCATATCTGGGTGAAGTCGATGAACGCATTGCCGCACCGCGCCTGGCAACCCCGCGGCAAAAGGTACCCAGGGGCGCAGTAGCGATCGCCGATCGCCAGACCGCGGTTTACCCGGCGGTTTCACCGGGAGGATGGAATCTGATCGGACTTTGCCCGACACGGATGTTTAATCCCGCTGCCGACCCGAGTATGCCGGTCAAGGCAGGCGACCGGGTTCGTTTCAACGCTATTAGTCGCGACGAATTCCTCGCCCAGGGTGGCGAGTTATGAGTGGTTTCAGCGTCAAACAGCCAGGGCTGTTAAGCCTGTTGCAGGATCGCGGGCGCTACGGTGCGCACAGGCTGGGACTAACCACGGGCGGCCCACTCGATCATCTCGCATTCGACTGGGCCAATCGCCTGATCGGCAATGATGCCAATGCCACCTGTGTTGAAATCAGCTTTGGTGGCTTAAACCTCGAAGCAGAAACCGAAACCAGTTTTGTCATCACCGGTGCACAGGCACCATGCAAACTCAACGGTGAGGCGATTACACTCTGGGAAACACTGGATATTCGTCGTGGCGACAAGCTTGAAGTTGGCTTCACCTCTGCGGGCACACGCTGCTACCTGGCAGTGCGCGGTGGATTCGATATCGCGCCCAGTTTTGGCAGCAGTTCGACGGTGTTACGTGAAAAAATCGGCGGCATCAATGGCGACAAACTGCAGGCCGGTGATTACCTGCCCTGTCGCGCTGACAAAACCGGCAAGCATTACCGGCTGTCGGAAAAAGACCGGCCAGTGTATGGCGACAGCGCCAGGCTACGAGTCGTAACTGGTTACCAGCAATCCGCATTTGGTCCGTTGCAGCAATGGCGCTTTTTCAATTCCGATTATCAACTGAGCGAGCGCTGTGATCGTATGG
>CALDDP010000154.1 GCA_937936805.1 uncultured Gammaproteobacteria bacterium
CGATGCCGATTTTTTCGGCTAATTGAATCGCCCGCCGTCGGACCGACTGGGTAAGTTGCAAAGATCGTGTAATTCGATAGGGATGAATAATATTATCCATGACATTGAGGTATTCGATTAACTCGAAGTCCTGGAATACAAAGCCGATGTTATTGATACGAAAGTCGCGACGCTGCGCATCGGAGAGTTGTTCGATTTGCGTATCCACCACTGCGATCGAACCGTGTTCGGATTTGATAATGCCGGCAGCGAGATTCAGCAGCGTGGTCTTACCCGAGCCCGACGGACCGATGACGGCAACCTTCTCACCCGGAGCAACATCGAACCGGTCTATTGCGAGGGAAAAGTCATTGCCCGGGTAATGAAACTCAAGAGACTGGATGTTGATCATAAATAATTTCAGTAATAGCAGGGGCTTTACCGGGATGAACAGGAACCGTGCCGTTTCAGGACGTTGACGGCGCTGGTTGCTGGCCGGTTTGGGTTCCGGGTTCGATACGTTTTTCCTCCAGCAATTGGAGTTCCGTGATCTTCCATTTTCCTTCGACGGCCGCTACTTTCAATATCGCATCATAAAGATTTTGTCGGGTGTGGATATGCCCCCAGTGACCGACCGTTCCTATGGCAGTCCAGTTTCCCCTGATCCGGTAAGTCAGGCCATCGCCGTCGACTTGTTCTGCGCTCGCGCTTAAAATTTGTACGTCCTTGACCCTGGCCTGTGCGCCACCTGCTTTTTGCACTGCAAATGATTTACGATTTTGCAGGTAGATATCGGCCAGCAAATCGCCATCGACGCTCAAGGCCAGTTTGTCGTAAACGTCCTGTTCCTCACGGAAATCGAATGCCCGATAGACATTTTTCAACATCGCCTGTAGCAGCACCTGTGATTGTTCATCGTTCAAATCAGCCGCCATCAGCGCGGGTCTGGAAATAACTACATTCAAATAGGGCAGTGCAACAATGCCCGTAACCAGCGTCACGACCAGTGCCGCGCCAGGCATTCGTAGCGAACGTTGAGTGCGTTGTTTTTGCCATAGCAGCCAGAGCAGAACCAGGGAAACCAATCCGCAAACAAGCGACAGTACCGGAACACTGATTTCGCCAAGACTCCCCTTGACGGCTACCTCGTCGACCGTCGGTACCTTGTACTTTTTCAGGTAATTGGTCCAGTTGAACACATTGTCGTCGCGGGAGATATAGGATCTCAGTGGGCCTGCCGGGTCAGTTGCCATCGCCGGAATTCGCTCTATACGTTCATCGAAGAGCTCCCAGTCAACATTGACCTGCTGCGGCAAGCCATCGGTTAAATAGGTGATGATTACACCGATAATTGCTGTCGAAACTTCGAGGCGTTCGGGGCGTTCAAGCAACGTGATTCCGGTCATGCTGACCTTGACATAATTACTGCGATCCAGAATCGGCTTGAGCCTCTTTCCATCTATATCCACCGGGTTTTTAGTCAGTAGAAATTCGCCAATGCGTTGCTTGAGTGGTTCGAGTTCGTCGATCTCGATATATTCCTCGTCGCGCAGTCCCAGGTCCATCCAGTTCCCCATGTCTTGTACGCGGGTCAGGATTTCATGCCTGACTTCATAGGGTTCTACGTAAAGGAAAGACATTAACGCCGATTTATGATGCCGTTTCAAGTTGGGGTTATCAAACGCCGTGTACCAGGGATCGTTCCAGTTCAGGTGTAGCAGGGCCGGTTGCCCGAGGTAGCGAAAATCGATTATCGGTACGGATTTGTGATAGGCGATAAAGCCGATGCTAACATCGGCAACACCAGTTTCATCGAGTGGTGGAACGAAAGTCAGTTGTTCCGGTTTGCCGTCGAAGGGGTAAATAATTTCCGCGTAGAGCACGCGTTTGTCGGCGGGTGCATCCGGCACCCGTTGACGTGTCAGGGGATTGATCATTCCAGCGAAAGGTGACTGGCGATCGACACGCATGCGGGGTTCGACCAGTTGCAAGCGCGCTGGAAGCGCTTCGCCTTTACTGGTTACGAACTTGAAACGCTGGGTCGCAAAGGTATGCATGCGTCGCTCGAGCGAAGGGCGATTATTTTCCTGATCGCCAAGCCAGTCATCGGGCACCAGCTCACGGAATTTTTCCAGGTCGCCGACATAAACTTCGAGCACCAGTTTTACGTGGTCGTCCATGACGTAAATCTCGGCGATATTGGGCGCGGTTTCTGAACCGGTGAGGTTGATCCAGTCGGCCGTTGAGCACTGCGCATAAATGAACAGCGCAAGCGCGAGAATGTGGCGAAACCTAGGCATGTGACCTCTGTAGTGACATCGACGGTTTTTTGGTCAGATAATGACGAAGCCGGAAGTTTACAGCAAATCAGGAACTCAGAGGTATGGGAATAATAACAGCGGTCGATTGATGAAGTGGAAGCACCGAGCCTCGAGTGGACCCGGGCTGAAGTCGAAGATCAATTGACACCCATGTCTTCAGGCTCGGTTTTGCACAATCACGAAAAGTGATAGAGTCATGCAGTGCAAAACCGGAGGGCTAAAAAATGCGCTCACCAATTATGATTGTTTTATTCCTGGTCAGTAGCACTAGTATCCAGGCCGGAGAGCTTGATTTAAATCGTCTGTTTGGAAGCACTTCGCCGACTATCGAGGTAGCGGCCGCGTGTATTCTGGAGCGCGATTACAGAACGGGGTCGAAAAAGCATTGTGTCTATGATTGTTCCGGTACCAAAACGACGACAACTATTAGTCCAGACGAGCTTTGCCCGATTAATATAAAGCGGTAAACGGAGCAGACGCCAAATGCGACTGGTGCTCTGGCCCGTCGGCATGGTTTCGGTTCAGCGACCCACTGATACGATGAAAATAGTACTAGGGGCTGGTTAGAATCCTGTGCTTCAGTTTAAGTCGTTTCCTGCGCGTACCCGGTGCGTCGGGAATCAAGGTAGATTCTCCCATCATATAAACCACCATCATGCGGCCCCGGGTTTCAGCCTGGATTTTACTAAAACCCGCCTGCCGGAACATCCAGGCTGCGAACGAAAAACGTTTATCCAGAGTTCTCTGGAACACGGTATGTGCTGCCGCGTCGGATTGGGCCCAGTGCCAGATAGCCAGGTCGAAACGTGCCATACCGGATGTCATGACCTGTTCCATCAGCAGCAAGATCCGGTCTTCGGGTGGACCTGTAAACTGTTTTGCCTGCTCAATCGCCTTGTCGGTCATCTCCCGTTCCCAGTATTCGAGTAATGCGTCGTGCAATTGTCGGCGATTGGAAAAGTGCCAGTAGAAGCTGCCACTGGTCACACCCAGCTGCTTCGCGAGTGGAACGATCTTCACCTTTTCTACGCCGACGCTACTCAGGAGTTCCAACGCGCCGCGTATCCAGTCTTCCCGATCGAGCCGTCTGGTTCTCTTATCTACCATAGAGCAGTCTATTGTTTTGTGTTGCAAATAAAGTTAACATTTGTTCACCCGAAATGAAACCATGTGCAAAACAGCATTTGTGCAGTAATTGCGGGTGGACTGTTGATTTCTTTAATGGAGGAGGTATTAACGATGTTATCCAGGATCAGAAACATTGTGGACGCTCTCGTGATTTTAGGGGCTACCTTTGGAATCATCATTACGTCCACTGTAGCTCATGAAGTCCGGGCTCAGGATAAGTCGATGGACAACATGCCGCTTGGACGAACACCCGTGGCAATTGTGGACGGTAAATATCCGGCCAGTTACTTTCCGAATTCCGAGCTGCTTGGCGCCGGTGAAATGCGGATTACTGCGCTTGGTACCGGAATGCCGAACCAGACCCGTGCGGCTGTTTCAATATCGTATCTCGTCGAGCTGGGCAATGGCGACAAGTTCCTGTTCGATGTGGGTTCTGGTTCGATGGCGAACCTGTTTTCCCTTCGACCCGACTTTTCCAAGCTGGACAAGGTATTTGCCAGCCACCTGCATATCGACCATGTCGGTGACTTTATGGGACTTCATATTGGCGGCTGGTTGTCCGGACGTTATGACCCGATCCACATCTACGGGCCCACCGGCTCCAAACCCGAGCTGGGTACAAAAGCATTCGTCGAAGGCATGCAGAAGGGTTATGCCTGGGACCTCGCCACGCGTTCGGGTGCGCTACCCGACAAAGGTGCGCAAATCGTAGTACACGAGTTTGACTACAAGCAGGAAAACGTAGTGGTATACCAGGAAAACGGCGTTACCATTCGCTCCTGGCCCGCCATTCACAGCCTCGACGGTTCGGTTAGTTACAGCCTCGAGTGGAACGGACTCAAGTACGTATTCGGCGGCGATACCTATCCAAACAAATGGTATATCAAGTACGCCACCGGCGCTGACGTGGCTTCGCATGAGGCCTTCCTGCCGCCCAAGGCACTGGCCGCATATTTTGGCTGGGACCTGAAACAGGCAACCTACGTGTCAACCCGGGTCCACACCGAACCGCAGGCATTCGGCAAGGTCATGGCGGCAGTCAAACCACGCCTGGCGATTGGCTATCACTCGGTGCAATCGCCCGAAAACAACGCCGCGATCATGGATGGCGTGCGCAAGACTTATGACGGACCGCTGGCTCTGGCGCGCGACCTGATGGTGGTTAATGTTACGAAAGATACGATTAAGGTTCGAATGGCCACGGTGGACGAGTATGCCTTACCGCCAAATGTTACCCAGGCCTATGTCAAGGCACCGCGCTCAGACCAGAAAGAGCCGTCGAAATTCGTTACGGATGGCAAGTGGAAGGAGTACACACCACCACCAATGCCCAAGTGAGGGCTAGCATCGCAAGCCACTCTGACGTCTGTCTCGGACAACCACGCGTCCGGCACCAGCTCGGTAAACTTTTCCAGGTCGTCAATGTAGACCTCGAACACGAGCCGTACGTGATCGTCCATGACGTAAATCTCGGCGATGTTGGGCGCGGTCTCGGAACCAGTCAGGTTGATCCAGTCGGCCCGTCCGAGCGGTGCGGTCAGCAGTAGCGCCAGCAACAGGCCCATACGAATCATTTGCATCGTAATGTAATGCTCCAGTCTATTTGGATCGGTGACAAATATTGCCGGGCACCCGTTGCGCCCGCCAGGGCCGGATTATGCCACAACCTGGTTACTCGTCGCAGTTGCCGTAGCGTACCTACTTCCCAGCTTAACCTGTTACAAACGCCTAGAACTTATAAGAGATGTCGACAAACGAGCCCAAAACAACTAGACGGGGCCGAACAGTCTAATTAACCAACGTAGTAAATCAAAGTAGTTTTTGACCTCCATCAACAACAATAAGGATTTCCGATGAGCAAGAACAACTATGGATTCCGTGAAAGTTAAACTGAAGATGTCTGGAGTGCAGTTAAATCAACTTTCACCTTAATACCCGCTTCCGATATCGTTTTATTTGCGCGTCAGAATTTCGATGCGCCTGGCGATTTGCTCGCGCCGCCGTTTTCGGGGAATATCGCGAAACATTAAAGATTCCCAGCTGTGGTAGCAAACGAACAGCATCGCCCGAATTTCCTGCTCCTTGTCGTCGAAACCCAGTTCGGAGAGCGCCTGGCGAACAAAGTCGAGTCTGAATTGATTAACCTTTCTGACCGTTCTGGCAACCTCGGGATTCTGTAGGGCCCATTCCCGAATGGCCAGGTCGTATTTCGCGAGATCAAAGTCGAGGATCATCTGCGCGGTCTTGATCAAGCGCTCCCTGGGCCCGAGCTTGAGTAACTCGACATTCGACGTCACCACCTCGGTAAGCTGATGGGTCCAGTAGTCCAGCAGCTGGCGTAACATGTCATCACGATTTTTGA
>CALDDP010000155.1 GCA_937936805.1 uncultured Gammaproteobacteria bacterium
GCGTCGGTATCGCGTTTGACCCTGGTATCACGCTTGCAACAGGCCGACGGCGCCTGGAAGTTGCAGGCACGGGAACACGCCGATCCGGTACCCGATGCCCTGCCACAGGGAACCAGGGTCGAAGTGCTGGAGCTGTTTTATAATGTGCCGGCGCGGAAGAAGTTTCTGCGTACCGAGCAAACCGAATACAAGCATATCGAAACGCTGTTCAAGAATATGGCGCTGAGCCATCCCGCGGTTGCTTTCAAGCTCATCCATAATCAGAAGACCGTGTACCAACTGGCCTCGGTGCAAAATCCTGCTGACCAGCGTCGACGGCTGGCGTCCCTGTGCGGCAAATCCTTTGCCGAAAGCCTGGTCGAAATTGATGTCAGCAGTGACCATCTGCGGTTACAGGGCTGGGTCGCTTTACCGACGTTCAATCGCAGTCAGGCCGATATGCAGTACTTCTTCGTAAATCAACGCATGGTGCGGGACAAGCTCATTAGTCATGCGGTGCGCCAGGCTTACCAGGACGTGCTGTTTCATGGTCGGCATCCGGCCTATGTTCTGTCGTTGACCATGGATGCGCGGGAACTCGATGTGAACGTACATCCGCAAAAACATGAAGTGCGTTTCCGCAATTCCCGCATGGTGCACGATTTTCTGTTTCGCAGCCTGCACCAGGCGCTGGGTGAGGTGCAACCGGAGCAACAAATCGATTCGCCCGGATTTGCGCTTGCCGATGGGGTTGGCGCAGTTCAGCCCGGGCAGTCTGTGCAACCCGACCAGTCTCCGCTGGCCTTTAATCAGCAATACCGTGGCGATCGTTCGGCTAACCTGTATGACCAGATGCAATCATACGCGGCGTTGTTGCAGCCAGAAGCACATTCCAACGAGGTTAGGGAAAGAGATGTGCAGCAGGAGATTCCGCCGCTGGGGTTTGCGCTGGCCCAGTTAAAAGGCATATATATACTTGCCGAGAATAGTGGCGGCCTGATCATAGTCGATATGCATGCGGCGCATGAACGTATCGTCTATGAACGCATGAAACAAAATGCCGAGCAGGAGAACGTCATTGCGCAACCTTTACTGGTACCGATAGCGTTCAATGTGAGCCAGGCCGAAGCCGACCTGGTCGAGGAGAATGTCGAATTTTTCAGTCATCTCGGGTTCAAGGTCGAACGCCTTGGGCTGGAACAGATTCGCCTGCGTGCGATCCCTTCTTTGCTCAAAAATGCTGACAGCGAGCAACTATTGCGCGATGTACTGGCTGACCTGGTCGAACACGGCAGTTCACAACGCATCCGCGAGTTTCAAAACGAAATGCTCTCGACCATGGCCTGCCACGCCTCGGTGCGCGCCAATCGCCTGCTTTCACTTGGTGAAATGAATGCCTTGTTGCGCGATATCGAGCATACCGAGCGCAGTGGACAGTGCAATCACGGCAGACCAACCTGGAAACAGCTGAGCCTCGAGCAACTGGACAAGTTTTTCTTGCGCGGGCAGTAACATGTCCGCAGCGAAAGTCATTTTGCTTATGGGTGCCACGGCTACCGGCAAAACCGAGCTTGCACTAGAGATCAGTCGGCATTTTGATGTCGAAATCGTCAGCGTCGACTCGGCACTGATTTATCGGGGTATGGACATCGGTACCGCCAAACCCGAGCCCGAAATTCTGCAGTCGGTGCCGCACCACCTGGTCGATATCATTGATCCTGCAGAAGCTTTCTCAGTGTGGGATTTCGTGCAGCGAAGCCGGGATCTGGTAGAGGAAATCTGCCAGCGTGGTCGTATCCCGCTGCTGGTGGGTGGCACCATGATGTATTTCCATGCATTCGAGCATGGTCTCAATCGTCTGCCGGAGGCAAACGAGACATTGCGCCAACGCCTTGATCTGGAGGCTCAGGAAACAGGCTGGCAAGCGATGCACGACAGGTTGGCCGAAGTCGATCCGATAAGCGCGAGTCGCATCAGGTCGACCGATTCCCAGCGTATTCAACGTGCTCTGGAGGTTTATCAAATTGCCGGTGAACCGCTGTCTCGTTTACAGCAGCAGAAAACGACTGGCTATGCCGGCAGGATGGAAAAGATAATTCTCGCGGCCAATGACCGTGCAGGGTTGCATCAGCGTATCGAGTCCCGATTTCTGAGCATGCTGGAGCAAGGATTTATCGATGAGGTGAAGAATCTCAGGGCGCGTGGGGATCTCGACCTGTCGCTACCGTCGATGCGTTGCGTCGGTTATCGCCAGTTATGGCAATTCCTTGCTGGAGAGTTATCGCATCAGGAGATGGTCGATAAGGGGATAGCGGCGACACGCCAGTTAGCCAAGCGACAGATCACCTGGTTACGCAAACAACCGCAGGAAAATGCCTTCGATTGCTTGAAATACAGTAAAGATGCTATATTTCGTGTCTTTAATGACGCTTTTTAGCGGTTTTGACTGGAATCTTTTCAGGGAAACGGAATCATAGACTCTGCCGACGATTTTTAAATCGTTCGTTTTGGCGGATTTACAATAATAACTTAAAGGAGTACCGATCATGTCCAAAGGGCAAATGCTACAAGAACCCTATCTGAACGCTTTACGAAGAGAGCATGTCCCCGTTTCGATCTTCCTGGTAAATGGAATCAAGCTCCAGGGCCAGATAGAATCATTCGACCAGTTTGTTGTGCTGCTGAAAAATAATGTCAGCCAGATGGTTTACAAGCACGCGATTTCTACCATTGTTCCTGCGCGTAATGTTCAGGTTGATCATCCCCACCAGGAAGAAGCAGAAGGAGAAGGTAACCGCTAGATGACCAGCGCAGGAGATCTTGTTGTTCGAGTTTGAGCGGCCGCGAGGGGGTGAACGAGCACTTCTGGTCCACATAACTTTCCCACACCAGCCCGATCAGGATGATCTCGCC
>CALDDP010000156.1 GCA_937936805.1 uncultured Gammaproteobacteria bacterium
ATTCAGTTTCGAGTCAATTCCCAGCAGGTAACGATTAGCCCGGATCGAAAGGATATCAGTCTCTCTATTAATATTTTCGAAGGTGAGCAGTTCGCCATAAGCAGTATCGATTTGGCGGGAGAAATGGTGGTTGACGCAAACGAACTGCGTGCCCTGATAAGTTTTCGAGATGGAGATATTTTCTCGCGCAAGGAGGTGAATAAAGCGATCACATCGATGCAGAAACGTCTCGGTGAAGCCGGCTATGCGTTCGCACAAGTTCGGATCCTTAATGAGCTCGATGAAGAAAACAAAACTGTTGCATTACAGTTTCTTGTCGAACCGGGTAAAAAAATGCGCGTTCGTTATATCAATTTCAGCGGCAATGAAAAGACCCAGAACGAGGTTCTGCGTCGCGAATTACGCCAGCTTGAAGGTGAGGTCTACCAGAGTTCGAAAGTTGATCGCTCAAAAGTGCGCCTGCAGCGTCTAAATTATATTGGGTCAGTCGATATTAAACCCAAAAGGGTACCCAATGTGGACGACCAGGTTGATCTCGATATTGCCGTAACCGAACGATTTTCAGGAAACCTGTCGGTCGGTGCAGGTTTTGCACAGCAGCAGGGAGTTATCTTCCAGCTTGGTTTTAAGCATGAAAATATCTTCGGCACGGGTAATGCCATTGACATCGGGTTCGACAATTCCGCCTCCTTGCAGCGTTACTCATTCAGTTACGATAACCCCTATTACACGAAGGACGGAATCAGTCGAGGTTTCAATTTCGTCTATAGTAAAACGGATGCATCGGAAAACAATACCAGTAACTACCTTATCGACCGGGGCAGTTTGTCGGTTGACTACGGCATTCCGTTATCTGAGTTTAACAAGCTCAGGCTAGAGCTTGGCATTGAGCAGAATGATTTCAAGACTACCAGCGGGTCGTCAGACGAAGTAATCGATTTTGTGGTCGATACTAGCGATAAATATGACGATTCGACGCCTCGATCCGAAGTAAATAGTGAAACTTACCTGACCGTATTCAGCGTAATCGGTTTTGCCAAAGATACGCGCAATCGACGAATATTTGCCAGTGCAGGAAGCCTCAATAGCATTGCGCTCGAGCTTCAGGTTGGCGATCTTGATTTTTATAAACTGGGATATCGCCACCAAACCGCACTCGGTTTGACGGATTTATTTACTTTTAACGTCAAGGGCAAGGTCGGTTACGGCAATGGGTTTGGAGATTATAAAGATCTGCCCATTTACGAAAAGTATACGGCGGGTGGCGTGCGTTCGGTGCGAGGCTACGAGTTTAATAGCCTGGGACCGCAAGATAGTACCGGTGACGCTTCAGGCGGTAATCTGCAGACTATAGGTACGGCAGAAATTTTGTTTCCGATAGAAGCCCTCGCTAGTGCAGATACCTTCCGCCTTGGGGTATACTTTGACATCGGTAACGTGTTCGCTGACTATGACGATTATGATACCACTGAATTGAGACAATCGGTTGGAGTATCCGCCAAGTGGTTCTCGGTCATCGGTCCCATCGAGTTTAGCTACGCATTTCCGCTTAATGATGAGTCTGATGACGACGTTCAGCCATTTCAGTTCGCACTTGGAGCGCAGTTTTAACGATGACTTTGAACAGGTTTGTACGCCCCTTTCTTGTGCTATTGTGCCTGGCTTTGACGCAGACGGTGTCGGCGCAGGACTCAGGATACAAGATCGGGTTTGTGAATACCGCACGGGTACTCAAAGAAGCGCCACAGGCGCGCAGGGTCGAAGAGCGACTCAAGGCTATTTTCGAACCCCGCGAAGCCCAGCTTAAGGGAGAGCGGCAGGAGATTCTCGCGCTGGAAGAACAGTTGAAAATGGATGGCGAGCTTGATTCCAATGCGCGGCGTAAACTCGAACGGGAGATACGACTCAAGGTCAGCCAGTTGAAATTTCTCGAGCAGGAATTTCGTGAGGATCAGAATCTGCGCCGAAACGAAGAAATACGTAATTTGCAAAAGGTTATCTCCAACGTGTTGAAAAAGCAGGGGGACGATGGCAAATTCGACCTGATATTGACCGAGGGTGTAAGCTACGTCTCCGATCAAATCGACATTACTGCGGAAACGATCGAAATGCTAAAGCAACTATCGAGCACCGGCGAAACCGCGCAGTAGCAAGCAATATTGGTAATTCTGACCCTCCGTCCATACCAGGCACCGCTATTCACATGAGTCTAAACCTGCAACAACTGGCCAAGACGCTGGAACTCGAATTTCGTGGCGATGCCGGGTTAATCATCAACGGTGTTGCATCATCCCGATCAGCGCGCGCCGGTGACTTGTGTTTTATCCAGTCAAAGAAATATGTCGATGGTGTTAGCGCGAGCAAATGCAGTGCTGTTATTCTGCCTCCGGGCCTGGCTAACGCGGTTGAAGGCAAGGCGCTGTTGATATCGGAGAACCCGCAATTCAGTTTTGTCAACGCGATCAAGGCGCTTGGCCTCGAGCCACAACCTCGAAACGAGGTTGCTATTCACCCATCGGCGCAGATTTCCACTAGTGCAAAAATTGGAAAGGGCGTTAGCATCGGTGCTATGGCAGTAATTGAAGATGACGTCCGAATTGGCGAGGATACATCGATTGGTGCGGGGACGGTCGTAGAGCGATCCGCGGTTATTGGTAGCCAGTGTATCGTGCATAGCCGGGTTATGCTGGGGCGCTCAGTCAGACTGGGTGATCGTTGTACAGTTCATTCCGGGGCGGTTATTGGCAGTGACGGTTACGGATTGGTGGATCACGAGCAGCAATGGCACAAGATTCCGCAACTCGGTAGCGTTGCGATTGATAATGATGTGGAGATCGGCGCTAATACGACGGTGGATCGGGGCGCGCTCGACGATACAATAATCGAGCATGGTTGCAAGCTGGATAACCTGATACATATTGCTCACAACGTCCATATCGGAGCCCATACTGTAATTGCAGCCTGTGTCGGGGTAGCCGGAAGCACGAAAATTGGACGTCGTTGTGTCATTGCGGGTGGATCGAAAATAAATGGACATATCAACATTGCCGATAATGTAACGATTACGGGGGCGTCCGTGGTGCTGAATAATGTTAAGCAAACCGGGGTCTATTCATCCGGCACGCCGTTACTGGAAAACAGTGTCTGGCACCGCGTTTGCGCACGCTATAAATCACTGGATAAACTTGCAAAGACGGTAACCAGGCTGGATAAATCCAGCAAATAGTCGATCACTATCGATACTAAACCTAAGCGGGGATTTGATTTGGAATTTGATATAAGCAAGGTGCTGGAACTACTACCGCACCGCTATCCTTTTTTACTGGTCGATCGGGTAGTCGAGATCGAGCAGGGTAAAAGCCTGTCAGCAATTAAGAACGTCACCATCAACGAGCCCTTTTTCCAGGGACATTTCCCCGGTCAACCGGTTATGCCCGGCGTTTTGATACTCGAGGCCCTGGCGCAGGCGACCGGGTTACTGGCTTTTGCAGCAATGGGTGATGCGCATAAAACCAAGCTTTACCTGCTGGTAGGGATTGATAAGGCGCGGTTTAGAGGGCAGGTGCTCCCGGGCGATCAGCTGCTGCTGAATATATCGCAGAAACGCAATATGCGCGGCATCGGTATGTACCAGTGCCAGGCACTGGTAGACGGAACAGTTGTTGCTGAAGCTGAAATGATGTGTTCCGCCCAGGATCGGGAACTATGATTCACCAAACCGCTATAGTCGATGCCAGTGCTCGAATAGCGGAAGACGTGGAAATAGGGCCTTATAGTATTGTGGGTACAGACGTCGAGATAGGCAGCGGCACGGTAATCGGTCCCCATGTTGTGATCATGGGCCCCTGTAAAATTGGTTGCGATAACCGGATTTACCAATTTGCCTCGGTCGGCGAAGCGCCGCAGGACAAAAAGTACCAGGGGGAGCCTACCTGGCTGCTGATTGGTGACCGGAACGTTGTTCGTGAATACGTGACGCTGAACCGCGGTACCGATGAGGGCAATAAGAAGACCGTAATTGGTAGCGATAATCTATTAATGGCGTACAGCCACGTCGCACATGATTGTGTCGTTGGTGACCATACTGTGTTTGCCAATGCAGCCTCGTTGTCGGGGCATGTCGAGGTCGGCGATTATGCGGTACTGGGCGGCTTTACCTCGGTGCACCAGTTTACCCATATCGGAAGCAAGGCCTTTTGTGGTCTCGGCTCTGTCGTAACTCAGGATATCCCTCCTTTCTCCACCGCAGCGGGAAATCGTGCGAGGGTGATAGGAATCAACAAGGAAGGGCTTAAAAGAAAGGGTTTTTCAGAGGATCTGATCCGAGCCTTGCATAAATCTTTTCGTGAACTTTTAAAGTCCAGGGGGTCAAAACAGGACGCATTTGCCAACCTGCGGCCATTGTGTGATAAATACCCCGAGGTCGAAGAATTTGTTAGTTTCGTTAAAAACAGTAAAAGAGGAATCGCCAGTTAGCGAGCTCCTCGATAAACTCCTGCTATTTCGAGTAACGGGACAAACTGTAACAACGAAGTGCTGCCCATGACTTTACTATCCAGAGCTCTGGGAGTTGTTGTTATAGCTTTCCTGCACGGTCTGTCCGGGCAGGCGCAGGCGCTCGAAATGCTGCAGTTCATCGATGCTACCGATCACGCCCGGGTTATAGCGGATGCCTCCGGTTTGAAACTCACCGACGACGGTGTGATATATGTTACCAGCCAGGAAAAGGGAACTATCCTGAGAATTGTCGATGGTAAGATCGAAGCCAATAGTCTGACCCCCTCCGTATTCAGGGATTCTGATCTGGGGGGCACAGAAGTGCTAGCCAATGGTAACCTCGTCGTTATTAATGAGGGCTCCGGAAGGGTCGCTATACTTACTCCGGGCCTAAAGCCGATCACCCGGTTTTCTCAATCTGGTGGCGGTACGGGTGAACTCAAAGACCCGAAGCCGGTCGCTGCATCAATCAATAATAATATTTATGTCGGTGACGTAAAAAATCGGCGGATCAGCGTTTTTAACCACCAGGGCCTTTATTTACACAGCTTTGGCCGTCATGGCTCCAGTGGCGATGATTTACTGAAACCCACCCATGTCAGCATCGATGCCGAGGAAAACGTCTATGTCCTGGAAGGCACGGATCGATTGTCAATATTCGATATGCACGGTGAGCTGATCTCGCGAATAAAATCCAGTGAGTTAAAAGAACTGTTCGGTACTACCCCCGAACTAAGCGCAATGACAACCGATCTGAATGGAACCCTGTATCTGGGCGATCGGGTAAGCAATCGAATTTCAGTTTTTGACTGGCGTAAAGGCGAAGTGATAAGCGTCTTCGGTGTATTCGGAAAAGAACGCTCGCAATACCGTGATATTTCTTATCTCTCGGTTAATTCGAAGGGCCAACTTGCGATCATCGACAAGATCAATAAGAAAATCGAAGTTTTTCAGCTTGATCAAACCGGTTTTGCGACCCCACTGGTAAAGGACAGGATGGAGCTTGGCGCGAAGGCTGATGCGGCCTGCGTGGCACTTTACGCTTTTATCGACGACAAAACCCTGTGTATCAGGCCCAAAAATCAGGGAATCGTGATTTTGGGGGGTGATGGATTCGAGCAGGGTAGCTTTGCTGAACAGGCCAGCGAACCCTCTGCAATCCATGTCGGCGATCAAACTGTAGCGGTACTTGACGAAAACTATCTGCACGCATTTTCCCACGAAGGAAAGCATTTATTTACTATCGGGCGCTACGGATCGTCGCCGGGAGATTTCAATCAGCCGGTTGATGTTTTCGTGCATGGCGGTTTGTATTATGTCGCTGACAAGGGTAATAATCGGTTGCAGGTTTTTGCTGCAGATGGAAAGTTCGTCGAAGAAATCAAGTCCAGCCGCGGGGAGGAATCTCTATTTTTCGAAGTGGGACCGATAGCAGTCGACAGCGAGCAGAATCTGTATGTAGCCGACGGCGGTGCGCTTGGCGTCATCACGGTCATCAACAAGGATCGAAATCTCGTTGCAACCCTGGGAGCAGAGGAAGCGGCGATCAACAAGGTAAACCGGTTTTATGGACTGGATATCGACAGGCAGGACAGACTCTATGCGCTAGTTGGCACCGCGTTCAACGACTACAGGGTGCAGGTTTACGAAGACCTCAAACTCGATAGAACTTTTGCTGCTGAAGGAGATAACGGGACACTTGTTGATTTTGAGCAGGCGACCTCGATATCGGTAGCTTCGCATACAACAAACAGTGTTTATGTAAATGACGCGGCGTTACAGCGAAATTTTCGATTCGATTTCATGGAGTATCCTAACGCAGCGTTTGGGTTGCGTATCTCGGCCAATGAGGAAACCATTGATCTGCAATGGAGCAGCAGCAAATCACCGCTGATCGCCAGCTACGAGATCGAGGCCGCTGTCGATGAGGACGGACCGTTTGAAAGAGTTGCGACCAGTTACCAACTGAAGCAGTCTCTATGGGTTAGCACGGCAGGCAAATATAGCTGGTTCAGAGTGGTGTCGGTGAGTGCTCGCGGGCTCCGCGCAGCGCCATCAGCAGCCAAGCAAAATTATTACCAGAGGATCGTATCGCTGTACAAGGCCGGTGAATTGAATGAGGTTGTCAGGCTTGCAGATCAACAATTGAGAATTTCACCAGACAATGCTGCTACGCGTGACATTCTCGGCATGAGCCTGTTCCAGTTAAAGGATTACACGCGCACAATCACCGAATTCCAGCAGCTGGAGAATATGGAATCCTATCGTAACAAGGCTATTCGTTATCAGTTACTGGCCCTGTACGAACTCGAACGGTACCTCGATGCCCGGGCGTTAATCGGTGAGGTACTTGAACAAAGACCTACCGATGTCGAGCCCTACCTGATCTGTACCAGGATAAGCCTGAAACTTGCCGATACGATAGGCGCTGTCAGCTGTGCCGAAGGTGGTCTGGTACTTCATCAGGGTCATGCCGAGCTTCGATACTTACTGGGTCGGGCCTACATCGAAGCCGGCCTTACCGAGAAAGGACTACTGACCTATCAATCGTTAGTCCAAACCTACCCTGAGCGGCTTGAAATACGCTTTAAGATTGCAAATGAACTTTATGCGATGGAAAGATATGAAGATTCCCTCAGGCAATATGACGCGGTATTACGGGCGCAACCCGGGTCCGGTACAGCGGCTGTCGGCAAGGCAAATGCTTTACTCAGCCTGGGGCGAAACAACGAGGCCAGGTCAATTGCGCTGAAACTGTCGGAAAAGCAAGAAACCAAGGGCGACGGCCATTATCTGCTCGGTAAAATTGCCGGTAAACAGGGTGACCACCAGGAGGCAGTTTTGCGCCTTACCCGTGCCGGCAAGGAGAAACCTGAGTTGATAGACCTCTGGGTTTCGCTTGCACAGTCTTACATTGAAATAAATCAACCCGCCGAAGCGGTCAAGGCCCTGGCCACGGGCATCGAGTACAATCCGCAAGCATTCGAGTTAAACCTGCTAGCAGGTGAGGCCGAGCTCGAACGTCAGCAATACTCGAAGGCCAATGCTTATCTCGGTAAAGCAACCGAACTTGAACCCGCGTCATTGCGGGCACAGACGCTGTACGCGCGCAGTTTGTTTGCGTCACGCAACTATCGAATCGCAACTATCCATGCCGAAGCCGCCGCGCGGATAGCCCCTCAGGACATCGATGTACTCGTGCTGCAGGCCGATATTGCAAATCAACAGGGTAAAACCTTATCGGCGATCGAAATCCTTAAAACCGCAATAAATCTCGATGCAGCATCAGCTGAACTGCAGTATCGTATTGGCCGTGTCTATCAAAATGCGAACCTGTTCGACGAATCGCGAGTACATCTCGAAAAGGCGGCTGCTATACGGCCATCCTGGGCGGCTCCGCATATTGCGCTGGGCCACCTTTACAGCAAACGTCGCTCTTTTGATGATGCGATAGCGGCGTTTGAAAAAGCGGTTGAACTCGACCCGTCGGATGAAAACCGGGCCATCCTCAACGTCGCTTTTGCGGAACGCAAGAGGTCACTGGAGTTTGCCAACAATGCACCCCAGCTACTGCTTTCTGACTTGAACCTGCAGCGGGTCTTTTCAGCCGCGTACAAAAAGTACCAGGATCAGTCGATTGGCAGTGTAAAGCTGCAAAATGTCAGCACTACAGACTATGGCAACCTGAAACTCTCGTTCCAAATAAAGGAATTCATGGATTTCCCGACCTCGATTGATATCGCATCGATCAAAGGAGGTGAAGTCCGGGAAATTCCAATCAAGGCTACCTTCAATAACAAAATTCTGGAGGCAGACGAGGATACGGGGGTACAGGTAGAGGTGAAACTGACTTATCTGCGCGATGGTCGCAAGGACAGCATCTCGCTGACCCAGGCAATGACGATATACGGTAAGAATGCGATCATGTGGGGTGATTCATCCATGGTTGGGTCTTTTGTCACGCCGAAAGATGACACCCTCAGAGATTATGTACGCCAGGTCATCAATACCTTTCAACCAGACCCAGGCCCGTTAAACGATAAGCTGGTTTCGGCAATGGTTTATTTTAGCGGTCTGACGGCGGCCGGCACCAGTTACATCATCGACCCCAATACTCCGTTTACCGAGCTGCGCGACGATCAGATCGACTACGTGCAGTTCCCGCGCGAAACATTGCTCCTGAAAAGCGGGGATTGTGACGATTTATCGGTATTGATAAGCGCCGGCCTCGAAAACCTTGGCATTAGCACTGCATTCGTCGAGGTACCCGGGCACCTGTTCCTGATCTTCGATACAGGTATTCCTGCAGTCGACGCAGGGTTGATCAGTCAGGACTCCAGCCTGTTGGTGATCAGGGACGGGCGAGTCTGGATTCCGCTCGAAGCGACCATGATTAATACCAGCTTTATCGAGGCCTGGGCAGAGGGTGCGAGCAGGTATCAGGCTGCGCTTGCCGCTGGTGAACTTGAACTCATCGACCTGGAAAAGGCCTGGCAGGTGCATAAGCCGGTAACCCTGCGCAAGGCCGATTATACGATCGATCTGCCCGAGCGAAAACGTACCGAAAGCCTGGTGAAACAGGCGCTGGATGAATTGCTGATGAAAAGTATCGATCGCCTGGTATTGCCCTACCAGACCATGGTGACGAACGATCCCGGGAATATCGGCGCCCGCTTGCAAATTGCCATCCTCTATGCGCGATTTGGGCTGTATCAGGATGCGGAAATTGAATTTGAAGCCTTGCAGGAGTTGGCGCCGGAAAATAGTGCGGTAAAATCCAATCAAGGTAACCTACTCTTCCTCCAAAAGGAGTATACTAAGTCGATTTACTATTATAAGCAGGCTGCCAGACTGGATAGCAAAGATGGTGGCATCTGGATAAACCTGTCGATGGCGCAATACAAGGCAGGTGAATTAAAGCAGGCGAGATCCAGTTACCAGAAAGCAGTGCAGTTAGACGCCAGTCTGCAGGAAGAGTACGAGGCTTACAGCAAGCTACTGAGTCAATAAAGGTATATAAATGAAGAGATTACTGATTATCATGTTCTGCGTTGTCAATATCGCGGTTAATACACCGGCGATGGCGTTGAATGAAACCACAATTACCGAGTCCAGCTCACACAGCGTATTCACCGGCTTGTTCAGGTCTGTCTGGGCGCATCTGAAAGCAATCAATCCCACGCAATGGCAATCAGCCAAATCAACCCGGACCTATGTCGCGGGAATACGCGGGGCTGAATCAACCGATACCTTGCTGAAACCTTACTGGAAAGATGATTTAACTCAAGATGAGAGTTTTCAGCAGGAGCTGGTGAAGTTCAGCCGGGCCCAGCGCCAGATGGATAAAGGCGATCTGCAAGCTGCGGTGGAGTTATTCGACGGCTTTCTCAGTGAGTATAAGCATAGCAACATGCGCCCCAATGCATTGTTCGGAAAGAGCGTAAGTCTGGCGAGTATCGGTCAAAGCAGGCAATCGATGGCTGTAATGCGGCAATTTATCGATGAAAACCCCAACCATCCTCTGGTCGCCGACGCGAAGCAGGTAATCGAAGCACTGCAATAGCTTCACGCCACATCGGTATGAATGTTCTTGCCTTAGACACCTCTACCGAAGCCTGTTCCGCAGCACTACTGCGCGAAGACGGTGCTATTTTCAGCGAGTTTAGAATCGCACCGAGACAGCACGTACAGCTTCTTCCGGTGATGATGGACGCAGTGTTGTCAGCAGCCAAACTCTCCAGGCGATCGATATCGCATTGTGCTTTCAGCAATGGCCCTGGTGCTTTCACGGGTATCCGTATAGCGGCAGCGCAGGCGCAGGGTATTGGCCTGGCTCTGGACATTCCTTTGTTACCAGTCTCTACCCTGGCGGTGCTGGCGCAGGTCTGTCTGGATCACTTCGAAAGTGACAACACGCTGGTTGCCCTCGATGCGCGTATGCAGGAAATTTACTGGGCCATTTACCAGCGGGACTCTGAAGGCCGTGCCCGGCTCGTTGGCAGCGAACGACTCGATAGCATCGACCAGATAGAAATCGAAGCTAGTATCGAATGCGGAGGTGGGCATGGCTGGTTTGAAGAATTGCGCACCAGGGTCAGCTTCCCGGTTGACGATAGCCTGCTACCGAGTGCCCAATCCTTGCTTAAGCTTGCCAGCGCAGCGATCGAGCAGAATCTGGGTGTAGATGCCAGTCATGTCAGTATCAATTATCTGCGTAACCAGGTTGCCGAGAAAGCGGCTTGCTAACTCGGGAGCTGCCGGTTTATCCATACGGAGCGCCGGCCATCAGCGGAATTCTGAAATCCACGCCGGCAGATTTCCAGGTCAGCGAGGAACTTGGTTTCGAACCGGGCGGAGAAGGTGAACATTGTTTCCTGCTGGTTGAAAAAACCGGGCTTAGTACCCCGGAACTCATCACCCGTGTCGCGCAAGACTTTTCACTTCATCCGCGGCTTGTAAGTCACAGCGGACTTAAAGACAAGCATGCACGCACAAGTCAGTGGCTGAGTTTGCATTTACCCGGAAAGTCCCTGCCGGCTCGAAAATCAGCAGGTGACGGTTACCGGATTTTGCGACAGGCCCGGCACCATCGTAAGTTACGTCCGGGGACACATAAATGTAACGTCTTTCAGCTGTGCTTGCGGGAGGTGGAAGAATTGCCTGATCAAACCATCGTGCAGATCAATTTGTTGACCAGTCGGGGTTTTGCCAATTATTTTGGTGCGCAGCGATTCGGGCGCAGGCAGGACAACGTTAAACAGGCCCTGCTAAAGTTGCAAAATCGCCGACTGCAACGATCGCGGAAAAGCATATTGGTATCATCCCTGCGCAGTTACCTGTTTAATCAGATTCTTACCCGGCGAATCGGCCTTGGACACTGGGAAAAGCCCCTGGCTGGAGACGTTTTTATGTTGTCTGGAAGCCGCTCGGTTTTCACGGATGAAATCAATGACGACCTGCTTGCTCGATATCAACAACTGGATATCTCGAGTACCGCGAGCCTTTACGGCGAGGGTCGCAACCAGATGGCCGATCAGGCACAGGCCATCGAGGAGCAGGTTTTTGCCCAGCACGAGGATATCACCGCCTGCCTGGATCGACAGGGAGCAAAATTGCAGATGCGAGCCTTGCGAGCCGTAGTCGGTGACTTCAGCTATGACTACGATGCTGAAAAACGTAACCTGAGGCTAAATTTAACTTTGCCGGCGGGTAGTTACGTGACAACCATGCTCGAACATTTCATTAATCTAAAGGACGTTAGCTAAGTATTTTTCTGATATACGCAAAACCAGCCTTCGGCGGGACCGGTTTTGTAGTAGCTATCCAGCTTCAAACTGATGCGCGTTGCCACAGCCTGTTCGACCAGCGTAGCGAATTTTTTTTCGAATCCCATTGATTCCCAGAGATCTTCATGCACCGTGCAGGCGAGAATGCCGCCCGGTTTCAGAATGCGAAAAATTTCATCCATCGGTTCCGGCCCAACATGGCCGTGGGTAAAAGTCCCCGACGAAATGACGGCGTCGTAACTATTGCTATCGCGATCCAGCGCCTGGTTGACATCACCCACCAGCAGTTCCCGGTAAATCCCGCGTTCAGCGGCGACGCGCACCATTTCGGGCGAAAGGTCTATTCCATCCAGGTTGGTATAGCCTTTTGCGGCAAGGAACACGCAGGTTAAACCGGTACCACAGCCGACATCAAATACAGTGGACCTGGTGTCCGGCAGCTGCTCACCGAGCTGTTGAGCAATTTTTGTCGGCGACGTATAGCCGAGTTTATCGAGCATCTGGTGATCGTAATCGGTGGCCCATTTGCGATAAAAATCGACCATACCGGCCTCGTCTTCGAGCTGGTAGGCTGCGTCGACAAATTCACTGGGTCCTTTCCTCGAGGTAATGGCAATTCTCCGTCAGAGGCTGGCGAGTATGGTTTCGGCGTCACTGACTTCGAACGCTCGCGGCGCTTCGACATTTAGTAACTCGACTACGCCATCATTGACAACCATTGCATAGCGCTGTGAGCGTATGCCCATGCCTCCGGCATCGAGATCGACTTCCAGTCCAATTGCCCTGGTGAAATGAGCACTGCCATCGGCGATCATCATCACCCTGTCATCGACATTATGTTGCCTGCCCCAGGCTTCCATGACGTGGGCATCGTTAACCGAAAGGCAGATGATGCGGTCTATACCCTTGTCAAACAATTGATCGGAATGAACCACATAACCAGGCAGGTGCGATGCCGAGCAGGTTGGCGTAAAGGCGCCGGGAAGCGCAAATATCACTACTTTTTTACCGCCAAACAGCGCATCGCTGTTAATCGTCTCCACCTGATCATCGATCTTGTGTTGCAAGTCGATCGAAGGTAGCTTGTCACCAACCTTTATTGCCATCATGGTCCCCTGTTGATAAATTGCGAAGCAGTGATATTACAATGAAATTGCCGAATCCCCTACGATATCGATAAACATATGCTCGCCCCCAATTTTCTTAAACATCGTGGTCACTGGATATTTGATCTCGACGGAACACTGACGGTAAGCGCGCATGATTTTGAACATATGCGCCGCGAACTCGGGCTTGAACCACAGGTGCCGATTCTGGAAGCACTGCATGCAATGCCTGAAGACGAGGCCGCCCCTTTGTGGGAAATGCTCAATGATCTCGAGTTTTACTATGCGGGTAAGGCTTCGATAATGCAGGGTGCCACTGAATTATTACAAAAACTGCATGACGATGGTCGGCAACTGGCGATACTGACGCGCAACACCATGCCGGTGGTCAAGCATACGCTGGAGGCCTGCTCGATAGACCATTTTTTTCCGCTAGACCACATTCTCGATCGCGACTCATGTATCCCCAAGCCTTCGCCCGATGGGGTGCAGCGCCTACTGGACTTCTGGCAGGCTGACGCCGGCGATACCGTCATGGTGGGAGATTTCCTTTATGATCTCGAAGCCGGCAAGGGCGCTGGTGTGGCGACGATACACCTGGATACCCGTGGTGACGTCGACTGGACGGAATTCACTGATATCCGGGTCGAAGGCCTGGGCGAAATAATCCAGTACCTATAGGCAAAGATATGCGTTTGATACTGATCGCAATTGTGATGTTGTCATTGCCCGCTTGTTCGGAAAGGGATTTGCGCCAGGCCTATGACGTCATCAACCAGAGTGCCGCTGAAGCTCCATTAACCAACCAGGAGATTGTCGCGGCGCTGAAAGACGCCTTATCCAGCGGGATTACGAGGGGCGCCGCCACAGCCTCGCGCAAGGACGGCTATTTCGGAGATCCGCGGCTTAAAATAGAGTTCCCTGAAGACGTAATTAAAGTGGAAAACACCATGCGCCGGATTGGTCTCGGCAACGAAATCGACCGCTTTGTCAAACAACTCAACCGCAGCGCAGAAAGAGCCGCGACCGCGGCCAGGCCGATATTCGTCAGGGCGATTACCTCGATGACGATCTACGACGCAATAGAAATCCTGAACGGCGCCCCGGATGCAGCGACACAATACCTGATGCGTACCACCGGCGACGAACTGCGCGCGCAGTTCCTGCCGATCGTCAGAGATACGCTCGATCAGACCAGCGCGACCAGGTACTACAGCGATATTGTGCAACAGTACAATTCGTTGCCGCTGGTGTCTGATGTCAATCCCGATCTTGACCAGTATGCAACCGACAAGGCTGTCGCCGGGCTGTTCGTGCTGATTGCCGAAGAAGAAGCCAATATTCGCGCTAATCCGGCCGCGCGCACTACCCGTTTGCTGCAGCGCGTGTTCGGCAGTCTGGATTAGCGCTCGCTCAGCGATAGCAAGCTTGCGACGACTCGATTGCCGCGGCAGGTAGTGCGCTTATTCCTTGATCGCAATCTTGCCGACAACCGGTTGCTCCAGTTTCAGATAATCGCCGCAATCCATGCGCAGTATCTGTTCGTGAGAACCGGCGTTAAAACAGAGATCGTCAATCTCGGTTATCATCTCATCGACGAAGACCCGCATATCGTAAAGTGATCCAACCGGCGGCATGGCACCGGGCTCGCAATCTGGAAACAGGGCTTTGAATTCATCCTCGCTCACCAGGCGAGCCTCGTTTGCGCCCGCCAGGGACCTTAGCGACGCCAAGTCCACGTGGCGTGACGCGGATACGACGGCCATGACTTTCTCGTCATCCAGATCCACGATGATCGTTTTAGCAAATTCGCGTCTTGGTACGAAGGTTGATGCTGCGGTTTCGCGTGCAGTATAGGTCGGGGAATGGTTGATACTGATGTATTTGATACTGCGTTGGTCGAGTATTTGTTTCAATTTTTGCGCAGGCATCTGACTAGATCTCCCTCGAATTCGAAAATTATAGCATTACAGAGAAACCGGCTTTGCGCCCTGATCGATATCAACAGTTATGCCGATTGATGATTCCATCGCCACGAATAATCAGGCTGCGGCGCTATTGCAGTTACGCGACTTCAGAGCAGTAGTCTTTACATTACTGCTCCCATTCCAGGCTTGTCAGTTTGTCGGTAATGGTTATTTTGCGGCGTTTTTATCCCAGTAAGAATCGACGCGTGCCTGTATTTCGGCAATTGCCTGTTCGTCACAATGTGGTTCAAACAGGTGTTTGAATCTGCCTTGTAGCTTTAAGTAGTCATCCACCGGTTTACGCTGCTTGGGAACCTTTGTATGCCGTACTTCTCCCTCGACATATTCTTTCAGCGGCCAGACACCGGTTTGCACCGCAAGTCGTCCAATTTCCACGCTGAGTTCTGGTTCGTAGTCCCATCCGGTCGGGCAAGGTGCCAGTGAAATCAACATCCGCGGTCCCGTCATGGTTTGCAATTTTTCGATTTTTTTTGCCAGGTCTAGCGGTTCAGCGGCGATAACGGTGGCCACATAGGCAGGATTGTGCGCCGCCCATATGGAGAAAAGATCTTTCTTATATCCGGGGTATCCATGCGACCCTTTGCTGGTAGAGGTAAGGGCGGCATGCGGGGTGGCGGCGGAGTATTGCTGGCCGGTGTTACCGTATCCCTCATTGTCATAACACAGGTAGATAAAATCGAGTTTGCGATCCATCGCGCCTGAAGTGGCTGACATCCCCATGCCGTAAGCGGCGCCGTCGCCGGTGACGACGACTACTTCGACGTCTTCTTCAGCCGGAAGTTTCTGCTTTTGTAAGAGGATATCGACAGCGTCGCGTACGCCTTGTGCGCCGGCAGGTGCCGACGCCATCGAAGTATATAACCAACCTCCGTGAAACGGGGTGAATGGATATACTGAAAGGAGCGTCATACAACCGGCCGCGTTCACAAATACTGTCTTACGACCGAGAATATCGTACATCGTGTGCAGGGTTTCGAGACCGCCACAACCCGCGCACATCGGGGTACCGGTTCCGAGCAGATGGGTTGAAGGCATGTCCTTCATGCGATGAAAATGTACTGGAGACTGCTTGATCATATCGGGTATCTCAGCTGCGATGAATTTCGGCGTGTTCTGCTTGCGCAATCGCCTGAAGTTTGCGCATTTCGGTTAATTCGTTGCGGGTGTAAAGCAGGCGAGGGGGTGCTGATTCACCATTCTCATATGCATGTTTCAACTCATCAGCAATGGCAAAGAATTCCTGTTGGCTGATATCACGACCACCCAGGCCGCCAATGTAGCTCCCCAGCAGCGGTGCGTCCTCGAGGCCGTATAGTGCGGTCGCAAATTCACTGTGCAGCACACCCCCCATGCCCATCGAGATGTTCTGGTCGATGACGCCGACTGCGCGGCGGCCCCTCAGCAATTGCCTGATCCTCTGCTGCGGCAGGGGGCGGAATAATCTCGGGCGTAGCAGGCCAGCTTTCCAGCCTGCGGCCCGCAGGCTATCGACCGCTTCGCGCGCCTTGGTTGAAAAGGAGCCAAGCATAACAAACACGTACTCGGCATCATCCATATGGTAGCAATCGATCATATCGTAGCGTCGCCCGAAGATATCTTCGAACTCATCGGCAATCTCATCGTAGACTGATAAAGCCTGTTGTACAGCCAGGTGCGCCTCGTAGCGAAAATAGGAATAGGGGCCGCCACCGAGAACGGCCATCGCCTGGCTCAGGGGTGAATTGCCTCTGAACTGGAGGTTTTCAGGATCATATTCGCCGACAAATGCCCGCGCTTTTGCAGCCCTGGCTAAATCAACCGGTTCCCGGGTAAAAGAAAGGTAAAAACCGTCGAAGTTGACGATCGCGGGGATGCGCACTTGCGGATGCTCGGCCAGGCGGTAGGCGAGCAGAATGCCGTCGGCGATTTCCTGGCAGGTGGCGCAATGAATTTGCAGGAAACCGCTGTCGCGTGCGGCCATGATGTCGTTGTGGTCGGATTCAAGTGTAATCGGGGAAGCCAGTCCGCGGGAAACATTGACCATGACGAACGGAGTGCGCCAGCCAGCCACGGCATAGATCATTTCCATAGCGTAGAGTAGTCCCTGGCTTGAGGTTGCGGTAAATGCGCGTACCCCGGACGAGGCGGCGGAGCCGGCCGCGGTTATCATCGAATGCTCGGATTCGAGCGTTACCAGTCGGGCATCCATTTCGCCCCGGTCGATCCAACCAGCGAGGTCTTCGATGATCTCGGTCTGCGGGGTGATCGGGAAAGCCGGGATGTAATCGACGCAGGCGAGCCTCGCGCCCCAGGCGGCTGCGCTATTGCCAGTTAGCAGCTTACGCGTCATGTCGTTTCTCCCACTTCCTGGTCACGAGCGATGTGTTCGGGTATCGACTCGATCGCATGGGGTGGACATTGTGCGACACAAACCAGGCATCCCTTGCAATGTTCGTAATCGATCTCCGGGTAACCATCTGTGCGTACCTTGATCGCACCATCGGGGCAATAGGTACTGCAAATCCAGGCGCAGCCGCTGCAATTTGGGTAATTAATAACTGGTCGCATGGTGCGCCATAAACCGGTGCGGACCTTGACGCTGGTAACGCCTGCGTGAATTGCGAGGTTGGAGATCTGCGCGCTTTCAAAAGGTAACGCGATCCAGTCCGGTTTGACGTAATCGCTGGCCGTTGCTAACCCACCTTGCTTTGCCAGGCCTGCGTTCACGGTCATATCATCGAATTCACTGAGTGCAATGTCCCTGTTCTGGTCAATGATATCCTGCCTGAGATGATCGAGTTCCTCACACAGGGCCTCTATGAAAATCTCGCGAGTAATTACACCTGTCAACGCGGCTGCGGCGGCCGCACAACGACTGCTGATAAAAGGCAGGGTGGCGCGATCTGCAACATCTTCCCCTGCCGATAGTGTCAGCACGTTTGCCTCGGTGTTCAACCTTTGCTGCCAGGTCGAGGCGCTGTCATGGCTATTGATCAACAGCAGGGTATGCGCATCGATCCCCTGGGTAACTCCTGCGGCGGGCATGCCGACCAGGGTATCATCGGCAATGACCACGAGGTCCGGGTGACTGATAATTCCGCGCTCGTTGATGGCGGATTTATCGGCACGGACGTAGGCAAAAATTGGGGCGCCGCGTCGTTCGGCGCCATAGCGCGGTGCGTCCTGTACTTCGTAACCAGTCTTGAAGAATGCCGTGCCGAGAATTCGACTCGCAGTTTTCATCCCCTGTCCGCCGCGACCATGAAAACGAATACGAAACATGATCCCTGATCCGCCTAGAAAATATGCCAGCGGCGGTGGCTCATTGCCTGATCAACTCGTCGGCGCGCCATTGCCAGCGCGGCGTCGCGGGGTAGAATCTGTTCCCGCTGCGCAGCCTCGAGCACTTCACGCGTGTTACGGCAAAGTTTTTCCTCGATTGAAGCGAATACAGCCGCTTCACCACCCCCCTGATACTCGATTGCGGCACAAATGACACCACCAGCGTTGGCAATGAAATCAGGAATATTGAGAATACCCTTTTCATGCAGGATCTTTTCCGCCGCATAGGTAACAGGAATATTGGCACCTTGCACTACCATCCTGGTATTGAGTCGATGCACATTGGCCTCGTGAATGACATCGGGTCGGGCTGCCGGGATCCAGATATCGCACTCGATGTCGATAATTGCATCGCCATCGCGTTGTTCGGCTTTGTCATACTCGATAACGCTTTTTCCGGCAGATTTCAGTGCTGTCAGGGCGTCGATGTCGAGGCCGTCGGGATTATAGATGGTGCCCGCACTATCAGAAACGGCGACCGGTATTGCCCCCGCCGCGCATAAAAACTTCGCAGCGTGTTTACCAACGGCTCCGAAACCCTGTATGACGAAACGAGCGTCCTCGATACGCAGGTCACAGAAATCCTGCGCGACTGCGACCGCATGGCTCAAGCCAAATCCTGTTGCACCGATTTCATCGAGCGGGATTCCGCCAAGCTCTCGCGGCACCCCGACCACTCGACCAATTTCATCCTTGATCGAAGCCATGAATTCTTCATTAGTGCCCATGTCGGGTGCGAAAATATATTGCTCCTCGTCACGTAGCGCGCAGCAGAATCCCCGAACCAGGGTATCCTTCTGTGCGCGTGGCATTTTCGGATCACCCATTAGAACAGCCTTGCCGCCCCCATGTGCCAGGCCTGCTGCGGCGTTTTTGAAAGTCATTGCTCGAGCGAGTCGTGCACATTCCTCGGTGGTAACATCGGCGGCCATGCGCACGCCGCCCAGCGAAGGTCCCCTGGCGATGTTGTCGATCACCAGAACGCCTCTCAGGCCGATACCGGGTTCGTGAACATGGATTACCTTTAACGGGCCCAGATCATCGGCAAGTGCGAAAACATCATTCATGTGTAGTCTTCCATGGTGACCGTCTAAGGTTTCATTTTCTAGGTTATTAATTTATAGATGTTGACCCTGATCAATGTTGGAGGCATCTATATGTCTAATAGTGGTGACTAGATTTCGTTGCCTGACAGGAGGAATACCATGAGCAATGACCCGCAAGAGCTTGCCAACGAGGTGGTCGAGTCATTCAGGGAATTACTGGATGGCGACCTGCGGGAAGCAATCGGTGAGCATCATTTTCAAGCGTTGCACGGCATGGTTCTCGAGGCGATCGCCAAACAATCGGAAGTGATACTCGAGCTTATGCAACAAAATCTGCAGCAACTAAAGTCCAGGATGATCGAAAGACGCCCGCTCGAGCTTTAAAATTGAATACGAATCGCTGGGAAAAAGTCTATTCGCATCCAGATAAAACCAGGAATTCCCCTTCTTCATTCTTAAGGTAAAGGGCGAGATCTTTGAAACTTGCCTGGTAGTTCACGGGTTCTCCTTTTGATCGCTCGAGAACCAGGTTATCCAGTCCCCTGAGACTCCATTTGCCATGGTTCTCGTATAGCCAGCCTGAGCTTGATACCTGCCATTCTCCGTCCTGTTTTAGTCTCCAGAACAGCGGTCTCATATTTAACATACCGCTGTGCCCGGCGTCCCTGTTGGCTTTTGATGTCAGTTCTCGATCGGTGCACCAGTTGCCGACCAGGTAAGCTTCGCTTAACTTGTCTCCGGGCACTGTGTCGGGCGCCTCCATCATTTTTTTGCTGCCGGCACATGCGGAAAGTAGTAAGGCGAAGGCCAGGCAGGCAAGCCTGAGGCTGTTTGTTTTATTCATAGCGACCTGTTTAAAGTAGATTGGCGATTTTCAATTGTTGTTTACTTACAGCGGCGTAGGGTTCATCTCGGGTCTTGTCGTGCACATGCATGCGATATCGGCTAAATGTCTCGCTGTCCTCGTAATGCAGGAATGGATTGCCATCGATCTGCTCGCCGAAGGTACTGGTCGGCTTGACCGAGTAGTTGTGTCCAGGGTGGATGAGCATATCATGCGGTAGTTGCTGTTTCATGCTTTTCAGGGTTACAAACATGTCTTCGGGGTTGCCGCCATGCAAATCACAGCGTCCGCAGCCGAAAACAAACAGCGTATCCCCGGTAATGATTTCATTGCCGAGTTGATAACAGGCCGAACCGGGAGTATGTCCGGGAGTATGCAGGATTCTTATTGCCGTTGTGCCAAGGTCAATTTCATCGCCGCCATGATGCAAACTGGGTTTTTCCAGTTCGTGTTGCCAGAATTCGTACTCGGGCTTGAGTAAATGCACTTCCGCACTGGCATGATTGAGCAGTTCCTCGATGCCATTAATGTGATCGTGATGACTGTGGGTTAGCAGAATATCGGTGATGTTCAGTTCATACTGATTAGCCGTGGCCAGGATCTGGTCGACCTGCCAGGCCGGATCAACTACCGCACAGCGACGGCTGACGATATCCTCGATCAGGTAAACGAAATTTTCCATCGGGCCTAATTCCAGGGCATGTACCCTGAACGCAGATTCTGACATGGCTTCCCCCTGTTTTGATGCAGGCATTATACGCTTATGCTGGATTTTTTCGCCATTTCTAATGACAATAGCCAGCCTTTTTCAGACCCGGAGCTTCCGGGTATATCGCGGCAGGAGCAAAATGAGTAAAACACCGGTAAATAAAGTAGTGCTGGCCTATTCGGGCGGTCTTGATACTTCGGTAATCCTTAAATGGCTGGAAGACGAGTACGATTGCGAAGTGGTTACCTTTACTGCCGACATCGGCCAGGGAGAAGAACTGGAGCCGGCACGTGCCAAGGCGGAAAAGTACGGGGTCAAGGAAATCTATATCGAGAACCTGCAGGAAGAATTCGTGCGCGATTTTGTCTACCCGATGTTCCGTGCCAACACCGTTTACGAGGGTGAGTACCTGCTCGGAACGTCGATCGCACGGCCTTTAATCGCTAAACGACTGATCGAAATAGCGGCCGAGACCGGCGCCGATGCGGTATCGCACGGTGCCACCGGTAAAGGTAATGACCAGGTGCGATTCGAACTCGGCGCCTATGCGCTCAACCCGGATATCCGCGTCATCGCCCCGTGGCGTGAATGGGACCTGAGCTCACGCGAGAGCCTGCTGGCATATGCCGATGCGGCAGGAATCTCGATCGAAAAGAAAAAAGATGGCGGCTCGCCATATTCGATGGATGCCAACCTGTTGCATATTTCCTACGAGGGTGGCGAGCTGGAAGATCCGTGGTTCGAGGCCAATGATGAGATGTGGCTGCGCTCGGTATCCCCTGAAAACGCACCGGATAAGCCGTGCTATCTCGAGCTCGGTTTCGAGCATGGCGATATTGTCTCTATTGATGGCGAGCGCATGACTCCTGCACAGGTGCTGACCCGCCTCAACCGGGAAGGTGGCGCGCATGGAGTAGGGCGTCTCGATATTGTCGAGAATCGCTATGTGGGCATGAAGTCGCGCGGGTGCTACGAAACTCCGGGCGGCACTATCATGTTGAAGGCGCATCGGGGTATCGAGTCAATCACGCTCGATCGCGAGGTTGCCCATCTGAAGGATGAATTGATGCCACGCTATGCACAGATGATTTACAACGGTTACTGGTGGAGCCCCGAGCGCAGAATGATGCAGCAAATGATAGATGCCTCGCAGGCTACGGTAAACGGCGAGGTGCGCGTCCGGTTGTTCAAGGGATCGGTATCCGTGGTTGGCCGTAAATCCGCGACCAACAGTTTGTTTGACGAGGCGACCGTAACCTTCGAAGACGATCGTGGTGCCTACGATCAAAAAGACGCCGAGGGTTTTATCAAGTTGAACGCACTGCGGATGCGTATCGCCGGCAAGCGATGAAGCCGGCTTTTCAGCGGGGACTGCTTTATTGTCTGTTCATGGTCATGCTTGCTGCCTGTTCGTCCGACGATGAGACCGGCGAGGGCAGCCAGCAATATTATTTTCTTGAAGCACTGCAGCAGGTCCAAGCTGGTGGCCGCCAACTGCAAACGCCTGATTTGAGTCAGGATGCCCTGGTCCAGGCGCTGGCGATGCTCGATCAGGGCTTGAAACTCGCCTTCGAGGTAGAGCGCGAATTTCTCGATCGGCTGGATTTGCGGCTGGGGAAAAACTTCCAGCGATACTTTATAAAGGGCGTCGAGAACTATCGCCTCGGGATCGAGGCGGGCGATGCCGCTCAACAGCGGGAAGGTCTGCGCTTGCTGGCGCAATGGGCGGAATTCTGGAACCCCGAGCGTGACGATATCCTGGCCAGAATGAAGCCTGGGTAGCATGTCCACCCCGACTCGATTATGCGCAGCTGTCTGCAAGCTGTTTTGTAGATATCATTGTCTAACTCAAAATCTTTATCGAAGCGCGCAATAAAAATGGTTCGCAGTATCAAAGGCTTTGTTTCGGGAAGAGTGCAGGGGGTCGGCTTTCGCTATTTTGTTATGCGCCATGCACAGGCCGAGAATATTTGCGGGTACGTGCGCAATCTTGATGACGGCCGCGTAGAATTTTTCCTGCAGGGCGCAGCGGATTCGGTTACCAAGGTAGTTGGGCAAATCCGACAAGGACCCGATTACGCGCAGGTTAGCGAACTGCAGCTTGACGATTGCGATGCAATCCCGGAGCTTGACGGGTTTGTCGTTCGCCGATAGTGGAGAGACAGGCCGGTACTGCCCGCTAAGTGCTGTCACGCCGGTTGAGTTGCTTAACCAGCAATAGTGCCGGGTCGGGTATGTCATTCATGTTGAAGCCGGGCTTCCACTTTTGCCCGACCCTGGTCGTCTACCTCGACGATGAAATCGATCGGTCGACAACAGACCTCGCAATCTTCGACGTAATCCTGCATTTCGATAGAAGCGTCGATCAACAGGGTGATTTCCTCCCAGCAATAAGGGCATTGCACCGCCACCTCGACGAGCTGGTTGATCATTGCCGCGGCCGGATACGTAAAATGCGCCCGCTATCGGTCGAGAAGTAAATCCAGCCTTCGGGCCCCTGAGCCAGTGCACGTATGCGTTCACCCAGATCCTCCAGAATACGTTCCTCACCGGTTACCTGGCCTGAATCAGAAAATGTAATTCGGTTCAAATGGCGCAGCTTGAGGGCACCGGCAAACAGATTCCCGCGCCACCGTGGAAACGCGTCGTCACGATAAATAATCAGGCTACCGGGTGCAATCGATGGAATGTAAACCTTGCGCGGTGCTTCCATACCGGGTTTGCTGGTGCCTTCACCGATCGACACCGGCCCCCAGTATTCCTTGCCGTGACTGATTACCGGCCAGCCATAATTGCGACCCTCGATAATCAGGTTTATCTCATCGCCCCCGCGCGGGCCATGTTCGATCGACCATAGTCGACCCGTAACCCGATCAAAAAGTAGTCCCTGGGGATTGCGATGACCATAGCTCCATATTTCATCGCGAGCATTGTCGATGCCGACAAAGGGATTGTCGGTCGGCACGGTACCATCGAGATTGAGACGCATGATGGTGCCGACGTGATTGCTCAAATCCTGCGCCATATCCCGTTCACCGCGATCACCTACGCCAAAAAATACATGCCCCCTGTCATCGAATGCAATGCGGCTGCCAAAATGGCGCCTGCCGCCGGTTGCCGAATCGGTGACCAGTAGATCCTCCCAGTCGAGCAGGTGGTTTGCGGCCAGGCGAGCTCGTGCCAGGGTCGTTGCAGCCTCGGACTCGGAGGGTTTACTGTAGGTAAAGTAAATCCAGCCCTCGGCAGCGTAGTTGGGCCCGATAGCGACATCGAGCATGCCTCCCTGGCCTTCGGCGACGACTTCGGGTGCGCCACTGAGGCTCACGCTGGATCCATTTTCCAGATCGAGCAGCCGCACAGTCCCGCTGCGTTCGGTAAGCAATAGTCGATCAGCAGCCAGGAATGCCATACCCCAGGGAACGCCGAGCCCGGTTGCCACCTGCTCGACGCGAATTTGCGGATTATCCTGTTCAACATCACGGGCCTGTTGTGCACTCAACGGCGCCGTAACAATGCTGACTATGAACAGGCTCAGCCCGCAGCTGAGGAGCCGGATTAACATAAACATGACTTTACAGTACAAAAGCTGCACGCATAATACCAGAGCGATACTAGCCACTGAAAGCCAACGCCGTTACGATGCCGAACCTCGATGCAAAAGGATGACTCAGCAATTACATCCGACCCGGTACTGGTCGGAGAAGGGCACAGCCATTTGTTTGTGCCTAAGCATTTCGCCATGCATCCGCTGCAGCCTGTCCATTGATATTCGACCCGCAAACTGCCGGCGGTCTGCTGGTTGCGGTCTCCCGGCAACAGGCCGGGCCATGTTTGTAGCAGTTGCGAGAGCTGGGCTATGCAGAAGCGCAAATAGTCGCCCGCGTTACGCGGACTGGGACATCTGAGAGGTTTATCAGCCTGGTTAATTCCTGATCTCGAGCAAGCCCGATTCCCGGATGACCTGGGCACAGGCGGCTTCCTGATGAGGCGCCATCAGGTGCGCGCCGGCGCAACCTTCGATTTCCGAGAAGCCCTGCAATAACTCGGCACATATGGCACGTCCCTCTGCTTTTTGATCGTCAGCGCCCTCGAGGCGCTTGATTATATCGTCGGGGACGTGCACACCGAACAGGTTATCGTTCATCCAGCGCGCCGATCTGGCCGAGGCCAGAGGGCCGATTCCGATCAGGAAATGGGCCTGCTCGGTGAACCCGCCGTCGACGAGCGCCTGGCAGTAACGCTTTACCTTTTCCAGCTCAAAGCAGTACTGGGTTTGAAAAAACTGTGTTCCGTTGTCTATTTTGGCCTGTAGTCTCGCGGCTGGCCAGTTGTCCCCCGGCTCTGCCGGCATTTCCGCGGCGCCGAGGAAAAGTGCGGGAGGCGGGTTGATCTCGCGACCCGAAGGGAAGGTTCCCGCATCGCGCATATCCCGCATCTGGCGCATCAGCTCACCGCTATCGATTTCGAAGACTTCGGCGGCATCGGGTTGGTCCCCGGCGGCCATCTTGTCGCCGGTCAGGCACAGAAAGTTATGAATTCCGAGGGCAGCGGCGCCAACGACGTCACCCTGGAGCGCCAACCGGTTGCGATCCCGCGTGGTCAATTGCAATACTGGATCGATACCCTCGCGCGCCATGATTGCGGCTGCCGCGAGAGCAGACATATGCACGCGAGCGCTTGCTCCGTCGGTGACGTTAACCGCATCGGCAACCCCTTTCAAACAGGCTACCCGGTCGAGTACCGTTTGCGCCGAAGCCGCATCGGGCGGTGAAGTTTCAGCGGTCATTGCAAACTGTCCCGCCTGCAGTACTTGAGCTAGCTTGCCCGGGATTGTATCGGTCATAGTGTTGTTCCAGAGAAAATACGGTTTATTGGTCGGGTTCGGACCTGGCATGCTTGAACGCATCGGCGATAAGGTAAGCAAGTTCTAGTACCTGGTCTGCGTTGAGCCGGGGATCACAGCTGGTCAGGTAGCGAGTGCCAAGGTCGGCGTCAGAAATCTTGTAGGCGCCACCGGTGCATTCGGTAACATGTTCGCCAGTCATCTCGAGATGGATGCCTCCCGGATAAGTTCCCTCGGCCTCGTGCACTGCAAAAAATTGTTGCAGTTCGCGCAGGATATCGTCGAACTGACGAGTTTTGAAGCCGCTGCTGGCCTTGACCGTATTGCCATGCATGGGGTCCGAGGACCAGACGACGTTGCGCCCCTCTGTCCTGACTGCACGAATCAACGAGGGCAGCACGGCGGGCAAGCTGTCGGCTCCCATGCGGGTGATCAGCGTCAAGCGTCCGGCCTCGTTAGCGGGATTGAGCGCGTCGATCAGGCGCAGCAAATCGTCTGCCCTGGTGGCTGCCCCTATCTTGACGCCGACCGGATTTTCAATTTGCCTGAAAAACTCTATATGTGCGTGGTCCAGCTGGCGGGTACGTTCACCGATCCAGACGAAATGGGCAGAGCAGTTGTAGCATTTGCCGGTGAACGAATCGATGCGTGACAAGGCTTCTTCATAATTCAGCAGCAATGCCTCATGCGAGGTAAACAACTGGGTTTCGCGGAGCATCGGCGCATTCTGCGAGGTGATGCCACAAACTTCCATGAATGCCAGCGCATCCTCTATACGCCTGGACATTTTCAGGTAGCGCTGCTTGCTCGGACTGGCGTCGACAAAGTCGAGGTTCCAGCGATGCACCTGGTGCAAATCGGCAAGTCCGCCCTGGGCGAAGGCGCGCAGCAGGTTTAGTGTCGATGTGCTTTGATGATAGGCCTGCAGCATACGTTCCGGGTCAGGCATCCTGGAGTCCGGATCGGCAGCGGCTCCATTGATGATGTCACCCCGAAAACTCGGCAGTGTTACGCCGTTAATTTCCTCGAAATCTGATGAACGTGGCTTGGCGAACTGCCCCGCCATACGGGCGATCTTGGTGACGGGTCGTCGACCGGCAAAAGTGAGTACAATTGCCATTTGCAGTAACACCTTGAAGGTATCCCTTATTTTGTTGGCACTGAACTCGGCAAATGATTCAGCACAGTCGCCGCCCTGCAGCAAAAAACCATTGCCACTACCCACGTCGGCAAGATTCTGCTTCAGGTCGCGAATTTCCTGTGCAAATACCAATGGCGGCAAGGCTGACAACTTGCTTTCTACATTTCGCAAATGTTCCTGATCGGGGTAGTCTGGCTGCTGCTCGATCGGAAATTTACGCCAGCTGCTGGGTATCTGACGACTGGTCATACTGGCATCCATAGATGGGAATTCTTATTGCTTGCGAAAAACAGATAAAAATGCCTGAAATACATGTAAAACACCAGTAAAAACAATATATTTTGCCCGGTCGCGACGTCGTCTCAACATGCATGGCCATAAAAACGATGTTAGTATTATCGGTCTGATTGCGTAATTTCTGTAGATTCTGCAGGGACTATAACCAAAATAATTTTGAGAGAATATCCAATGAAAAAATTGCTTATCGCTTCAACCTTACTGGCTTTGTCGGCACCCGTTGTTGCCGAAGAGGTAAAGGTCGGTGTCATTCTGGGTTTTACCGGGCCGATAGAGTCGCTTACCCCCGCAATGGCTTCCGGTGCCGAAATGGCGCTGTCGGAAGCTTCAAAATCAGGTAATTTTCTCGGTGGTAAAACAGTCGTCAGTGTACGCGGCGATTCTACCTGCATCGATGCCGCAGCGGCCTCTTCGGTTGCTGAACGGCTTATCACTGCCGATGGCGTGGCCGCGATCATGGGCGCCGACTGTTCCGGCGTAACCACGGCGATAGCCAATAATGTCGCGGTACCAAACGGCGTGGTGATGGTGTCGCCTTCGGCAACATCGCCTGCCTTGTCGACGATTGAGGACAAGGGTTTTTTCCATCGCACCGCGCCTTCTGATGCGCGCCAGGGACAGGTTCTCGCTACCGTGTTGCAGAGCCGTGGTATCGATGAGGTTGCGGTTACCTACACTAACAACGACTACGGCAAGGGGCTTGCCGAGTCTTTCAGTACCGCTTTCAAGGCGCTGGGCGGTAAAATTTCGATTAGTGCGGCACACGAGGATGGTAAGGCCGATTATTCCGCGGAAGTAGGCGCATTATCTGCTTCCGGTTCGAAGCACCTCGCTGTTTTCGGTTACGTCGACCAGGGTGGTAAAGGTATTATCCAGGCGTCGATCGATGCCGATGCGTTCGACAGTTTTATTATGGCTGACGGTATGGTCGGTGATTCGTTGCTGTCGGCTATTGGCTCGGACCTGGATGGTTCGATTGCAACCCTGCCCGGTGGCGCATCCGGTGCAGACGCGTTTATGGCGTATGCGAAGGCTAACGGTGTAACTGGAGACGGGCCGTTCGTGCCTGAATCTTATGATGCCGCCGCATTGATCGTGTTGGCGATGCAGGCTGCCGGTTCTGCCGATCGCGCTGCGCTGCAGTCAAAGATGATGATGGTTGCGAATGCCCCTGGCAAGAAAATCGGCCCGGGTGAACTTGATAAGGCTCTGAAGATCATCGCCGCCGGTGGTGATGTCGATTATCAGGGCGCTACCAGTGTCGAATTCAATGAGGTTGGTGAAGTTTTCGGCGCTTACAAGGAACTGGAAATCGGCAACGGTAAGTGGAATACGATTAAAGTTCACTAGGTGTAATTTTGCCGCATCAGAGCCTGGCCCGTTAATACGCGCCAGGCTTTTTTAATGTTGTTTCCTGACGACTTCGGGCAGGATGCCCCCGGGACTGAAACGCATCACCAGCAGCAGCACCAGGCCCATGAAGAACAGTCGCATGTGCTGTGCATTTTCGATCAGGTGGACACGCACCGCGTTGTTTTCATCCAGCCAGCCGGTTCCTGCCTGCATTAGCCAGACACCGACCGGTTCGGCTTCGATCCAGACCAGCCAGATGAGAAAGCCACCCAGCACTGAGCCCATGTTGTTGCCGGATCCACCCACGATCACCATGACCCAGATCAGAAAGGTATAGCGTAGCGGCTGATAGGATGTCGGCGTGAACTGTCCGTCGAGCGTGGTTAACATCGCCCCGGCTATGCCGATTACCGCCGAACCGATGACGAAAATTTCGAGATGGCGCCGGGTAACGTCTTTGCCCATGGCGCCGGCCGCAATTTCATTATCGCGAATTGCTCGCATCATGCGTCCCCAGGGTGAATTCAAAGCCCTCACGCTGAGCGCCAGGATGACGATCAGGACCCCGGCGAACAAACCGGTATAGCAGAATTTGACGAAGATACTGGAGCCATCGATGACGAATTGTTTCAACGCCTGTTGCTGCTCGATTTCAGACAGGCCGGCTAGCGAACCACTATGCCACCAGCGCATTATATCGATGAACCAGGTACTGGCCTGGAGATTGACTTCGTAGGGTACGGGACGCGCCAGGCCGGTCACGTTTTTTACCCCGCGCGTTAGCCAGTCTTCATTTTTCAAAACCGCGATGATGATTTCAGAGATTCCCAGCGTCGCGATGGCCAGGTAGTCTGCGCGCAGCCCCAGCGCTACCTTACCGATACACCAGGCGATCCCGGCGGCGACAAAACCGCCAATAATCCAGGAAAAAATGATCGGTAGTCCCATACCCCCTAGAAACCCGGTCCTGGCTGGTTCGATCGCTTCGATTGCTGAAATAGCGGGATCGAGAAAGTGTCGCGTCAACGCCAGGCCGATGAGAATTACGCAGGTTAAGGCCAGTGTGCGCTGCCGTCCCGGGGCCAGCCTGCGATAACAGAACAACGCGGCGCCGATGGTAGCGAGGAAACATATCGCCGCGAGCAGCAGGCGTCCCCAGCTTGCATCCCAGGCCTCGGCAATTGGCGCCTGGGATACCAATACCGCACTCATACCACCCAGTGCCGCAAAACCCATTACGCCGACATTTAGTAACCCCGCGTAACCCCATTGCATGTTGACGCCGAGTGCCATCACCGCTGAAATCAAGCAAAGGTTAAGAATACCCAGAGCTACATTCCAGGACTGGGCAAAGCCGATTATCAGCAACAGGCAGGCGATTGCGGCAAAGGCTAGCCCGGTTTTGCGGGCGTTACTCATAGCAACTTACCTCGCATTATGCCGGTAGGTCTGACCAGTAATACCAGTACCAGAATGACAAAGGACACCGCGAATTTGTAATCGGTAGAGAGCAGT
>CALDDP010000157.1 GCA_937936805.1 uncultured Gammaproteobacteria bacterium
CTGATCGTGCAGATGGTACTTGCCGAGGGTGGCATCGACTATGAACTGCGGCAGGTTGATATCTTTAACGACGAACATCGCAGCCCTGATTTTCTTGCCCTGGACCCGGCCGGATTCGTTCCGGTTCTGATCAAACCGGATGGGGAAGTAGTCTATGAAACGCCGGCGATTAACCTGTATCTTGCCGATCACCACCGTCTTAGCCACCTGGCTCCTGGCATCGACGAACCCGAACGAAGTCGATTTCTGAGTGGTTTGTTCTTCTTAAGCGATGACCTCGAACCCGCATTGAAACGGTACTTTTATCCACAGCGGTACGTGCTGCGCGACGCGGACGAATCCGAGAGCAGCAGGCGCTGGATCGAATGGCTGTAATTGAACGGCAATTACAGCAAAATGGTCCCTATCAACTCGGATCCCGTTTTAGCCTGATTGATATCATTCTTGGCTTCTGGGCCGAGTATTTAAACTCTGAGCAGGCACTGGGACCCTGCCCGGCAATACGACGTTGCCTGGGACTGGTAATGGATCGGCCCCGACTCAGGCCCTTTTTTGATGAATTAGTCGAATGCCGCAACGAGTACCTGCAAAAGCAGGCTGACGACGAAGGAGTAAAATAAAATGAAACTGGTCAGTTATCGGTTCGGCGATGAGCAGGTTCATCTCGGCGCTATCATCGGACAGAAGATTGTCAATTTAAACCGGCTCAGTGCAGGTGAACTGCCGGACAGTATGCTCGAGTTTCTGCAATCCGGTGATAGTGCAATGCAAACAGCAAAACAGCTCCTCGATCGCGCCGAGGGGGAAATTATGCTGGATTCGGTGAAGCTACTTTCACCCATACCCAATCCGAGCAAGGTGGTCGCGATCGGCCTGAATTACATGGATCATATTCGCGAAGCCGACATCGGCGTGCCTGAACTTGCCACCATGTTCTGCAAATATCCTTCCTCGATCATCGGCAGCGATGACGAAATTTGCTGGTCTACGGCTCTCACACAGCAGGTTGACTACGAAGCAGAACTCGCGCTGGTGATCGGTAAAACCGCAAAAAACGTGAGCGAGGCCGACGCCTACGATTACATCGCCGGTTACATGAACTGCAATGATGTCAGCGCCCGCGACCTTCAATTTCGCCCGGGCGATCAGTGGTTACGCGGTAAATGCCTCGACAGTTTCTGCCCCCTGGGGCCCTATCTCGTCACCCGTGATGAGATCAGTGATCCGCACAACCTGTCGATCAAATGCGAGCTCAATGGTCGAGTGATGCAGGACTCAAACACCAACGAGATGATTTATCGCATTCCCTACCTGATTCAATACCTGAGCCAGGCCTTCACACTTTTACCTGGTGATGTCATCGCCACCGGCACGCCACACGGTGTGGGTGCGTTTCGCGAGCCGCCGATCTGGCTACAACAAGACGATGTCGTCGCCGTAACAATAGAGGGTCTTGGCGTGCTAAGTAATCGCTGTGCGGTAAGCACTTAGTTATCATCGATGCCTGGATAGTTTTTGAGAATGGAGACTTCGGTTCTGTTAGTCAAATACGAATAGTAATCGGATATAGAAATTGCATAATGGCGTAAACACCAACGATAAAAGTGAGGAGTTAGCATGAAAATTCATGACAATATTCTAGGTACCATAGGTAACACCCCGGTGGTCAGGATCAACAGACTGGCACCATCGCATGTCAACCTGTTCGTAAAAATCGAATCGTTTAATCCAATGAGCTCGGTGAAGGATCGGCTCGCGCTCGGCATTATCGAAGACGCGGAAAAGTCGGGCGATCTTAAACCTGGACAAACCGTAATCGAAGCGACCAGTGGTAATACCGGGATCGGCCTCGCCATGGTATGTGCTCAAAAGGGTCATCCACTGGTGGTGACCATGGCGGAAAGTTTTAGTGTCGAACGACGCAAATTGATGCGATTTCTGGGCGCCAAAGTGGTGCTGACGCCGGCGCCGCTGAAAGGTAGTGGCATGGTGCAAAAAGCGCGTGAACTCGCCGAACAGCATGGCTGGTTTCAAACCCGCCAGTTTGAAAACGAATCCAATGCCGACATGCATTCCAGAACCACGGCACCGGAAATCCTACAGGCTTTCGACGGCAGGCAGCTCGATTACTGGGTAACCGGTTATGGTACTGGCGGAACCCTGAAAGGCGTGGCGAGGGTCCTCAGGGAAAAAAGTCCGGCTACCAAAATCGTCGTTTGCGAGCCGGAATTAGCAGGCTTGTTAACCGGTGGTATCGAACAAAAACGCAATGCCGACGGGTCTCCTGCCGAAAGCCATCCGAGTTTTAGCCCGCATCCTATGCAGGGATGGACGCCGGATTTTATTCCGAAGCTGACCGGTGACGCAATGGACGCGGAAAACTCCGATGCGGTGCTCACGGTTGCCAATCCGGACGCCATGGCCTGTTCACGCAATCTCGCACAACAGGAAGGCATTTTTGTCGGCATCAGTGCCGGCGCCACGTTTGCTGCCGCGCTGGCGGTTGCCGAAACGGCGGCCGAGGGTGCCAACATCCTGTGCATGCTGCCGGATACCGGCGAGCGTTATCTGTCGACTCCGCTGTTTGAAGGTATCGAGGCCGAGATGTCAGCGGCTGAGCAGGAACTTTCCGCATCGACTCCGAGTTGCCAGTTCGAACCCGCCTGAGCGCGGCCGCTCAGGCGTTGGAAAACACGGTTTCCATGCCGCGCTCGGGTGCGCCCGGCACGAGTTGCGACAAGAGCAAAGAGGCCAGCGCGATTACGGCGCCGATGATAAACACCAGTGGTGGCGAAACCACCCACAGCAGGCCCAGAAAAAACGGCAATAACACCGCGGCGATGTGATTGATCGAAAACGAGACTCCAGCGGTTGCCGCCATATCGGCGGGGTCGGCAATTTTCTTGAGATAACTCTTGAGCGCGATCGCCATCGCGAAAAACACGTGGTCGAGGATGTAAAGCGACGCTGCAAACCAGGCGCTTTCGGCAAATGCATAGGCGGTAAAAATGACAACCAGTCCGCCATACTCCAGTGTCAGCGTGCGCTTTTCTCCCCAATAGCTCACCAGTCGGCCGATGCGCGGCGCCAGGTAAATCGTCAGCACGCCGTTGACCAGGAACAGCAGCGTCATTTGCGATACGGTGAAACCAAATTTCTCTACCATCAGGAAACCCGCAAAGACAACGAAGATCTGGCGCCGGGCTCCGGACAGAAAGGTCAACAGATAGTATAGCCAGTAGCGTTTGCGCAGCACCATGGTCTTGTGTTGCTCGGCTTCACCCTTGAAATGCGGGCAGGCGAAGTACATCACACAGGCAAGCACGACGGTAAAACAGCCAAACAACAGGTAAATCCAGAGGTAATCCAGCGCCAGCCATTCCACCAACAGATAAATGACCGCGAACACTGTCAATCCGGTAAACGAGCCGACAGCAAGCTGTCGCCCGAGCACCAGCGGCAGGCGCTGGTAATTGACGAGCTGCAAAGATAACGATTGCGAGATGGTTTCTGCGTAATGGAAACCCACCGACATCAGTACTGTGGTGCAGTAAAGACCGAGTACCGAAGGCAGCATCCCGGTGATCGCGGTGCCTATACCCAGTGCTAAAAGTGATACGAAGGCGATGGTCTGCTCACGCATCATCACCAGCAGGAATACCACCCCGAAGGCCAAAAAACCTGGAACTTCGCGCAGGCTTTGCAGGATACCGATTTCGACACCGGTAAAACTGGCCTGCTCAATCGCAAAATTGTTGATCAGCGCCTGCCAGGTGGCAAAGCTCAGCGGTACCGCCGCGGCGAACAGGTACAGAAAGACTTCGGGTTTTTGCAGATGCTGCTTTAACATGCGCGCATTCTGGACCTTAAACGGGTTTTGTTCAATGCATGCCCTGCTGGCCCGGTGTTCGTGCGGACGCGAGCCTGGCGGGCGCTCAAATTCCTGATCGGCTGCGTATTCCGGGCTATTGAGCTGCGGCTAGTGACTATAACCTGAAGCGTAGCGGACCAGCATGATCTTCCCCGGCAATATTGCGCTCACAGCGACAGTCCGAGCTGCTGTCTGGCATGCGCGATTCTCTGCAATGCTTCTTCGGGCAGGTATGCACAATCTTCGCCATATTGCATCAGGAACTGCTCATACATCCCCTCTTCGAACATCTGGTTACTCTCCTCGATACATTCATCACGATTAGCCAATATATCCGCCACGAGCCTGGCGCGACCCGCAACTGGTGTAAAACTGAAATCCGAGACAAGTTTGATATCGGTCATGGTTTCCAGAATTACACAGGCCTCAGCCCAGAAAGCGGGGAAAGAATCACGCTCAAACTGACGCTGATAAATTTCTCCATCTTCCATTTCGACCTCGACAAACGGTTTACGAAACAGAACATTTCCGGCACGAATACTTTTCATTCGATGCGGCTTTGGCGGCCAGCAGACCAGTTCATCAATAATCGGATTGTCGGCGTAACGTTCAAGCGCCAGGTTCATACTTTTTTCTCTCGGAAATGCTAATGCTGACCGTCACTGATATCCATAATGCTTGCATAATTAGAACTCAGCCATTGTTCCTGTTCGGGAGTTTCGGGCACCCGAATGCCCCGCATCTGCGAAGCATAGCTAAAGGCCTGTTGCGGATCCATATCACAGTGCAGCAATATTCCCGCGACCATTAAACCCGATCGACCGATCCCTGCATGGCAATGTATCAGCGTATTGACTCCCGCATTTACCTGATTGAAAAGCTTTTTTGATAGCAGCGCGTACTCTTTGACCGAGGGTGGTAGACCCATATCGGGGATTGGAAAGGACATGAAGCCCATTCCATGCGCCTTGACCTGTTCGCGTTCGGTGTTGAGGCCGAGATTGCGTGCCTCGTTATGTTCAAGCAGTGAAATCACCTGATGAATACCGAGGCGGGCAATATTGATAATTGACGCATCCGCACCCGCTTCCAGCGACGGACGCGCCATGATTGCGACAAATCCGTCGCCCATGGTACCAATTTTATAAATCTGAGCCGGCATAGGGTTCGAATTATAACCCCGCTGCCAGAAATGTCGTGATCAGTGGATGCACCCTATGTTTCAATGCCGAGCGTCAGACTGTATCGCCTGATGTGCGGTAACGGCTTTGTCAAAATCCCGGACCAGAGCAATTTTCATAGCTTCTTCAGCGAATTCCGTTACCCTGTTTTTCCATGAAAACACTCAGTGGATCCGCCCGGTAGGACCCAAAGGGGCCGCGCTCACGGTATCCCAGCTTACGGTACAGGCCGAGCGCCGCGGGCTGCTTAACCCCGGTTTCGAGGCGAAACAGGCTCAACCCACGCTGTCGTAACTCATCTTCGAGAAATTGCATAACCCGGTGGGACAGGCCTTTACCACGGTGCCGATCGAGCACAAATACACGTTTGATTTCAGCATAGTTGCCATCGTTGTGCATAATCTTGGCAGCCCCGCTTGCGACAAGCTCACCGTCGATACGGCAGCCAACAAACAGCACATTTGGTTTCTTCAGATCGTCACTGCTTTCAAGGTGAGTACTTTCCGCCGGGTAAAGATCCACGTAATAGGCATCTGATGCGGCGATCAATGCCTGTACTTCCAGGGCATCCGGGTCGAGATACTCCATATCCTCGCTATGCATTGATATTGTCGCCGTTGATGAACGAGTACATGACAATTTCCGAGCGGTGAAACCAGCCGCGGCCAGACCAGAACTTCCGCCCGGCTTCATTATCTCCCAGTACGTGTACGTGCGACTTTTCTATTCCCTGCAATTTGAGCGCCTCCAGGCAAAGCCTGACCAGATGACTGGCGATACCCTGTCCGCGGGCTTCGTTGGCGACTGCCAGATGCTGGATATAGCCGCGTTTACCATCGTGCCCCGCCATAATGGTGCCGACAATGGCGGAGTTCTGTTGCGCTACAAAACTGAGCGCCGGATTACGCTGCAGATATTTTTCAATGCCAGCGGAAGAATCCGCATTCCGCAGGCTGACACCGTCACAATCACGCCACAGTGCGATCACTGAATCGTAGTCGGAGATTTGCATGTTACGGTAATTCATCGGCCCGTCATTCTACTGGTTTAGACGCTTGCAGTAACCTGTCCAGCGCCTCGGCATCCGGCATTTCTGCGAACTTCGTTCCGACATCGGCTATCACGTCCCAGGATGCCCTTGAATCGACATAGAGATGGGCGACGAGCTCCAGCTCACCATTGTCCTCGAGTAATCCAGCTGGAATCCAGTAGGCCTTGTCGTCGCTGGTCAGATTGGGTACTGGCGAACCGCAGTTAGCACAAAAATGTGACTTGAAACCCGATTCGGTAACATACTTTCGAATCCGCTCTTTGCCCGTGGTCCACGCGAATCGGTCGGCATCGATTCTGAATGCGGCGTTGGCCGATGAGCCTGTTACCCTGCGGCACTGGGAGCAGTGGCACTGATAAAGATTCGGCGGCTTACCGAGCAGCTCGAATTCAATCGCACCACAAAGGCATTTACCGCGCATGACAGTCCCCTCGCATGTCAGTAGTCGAGCCTGCCTTTCAAATCGTCGAAGGGCTGCATTATCGTATCGGCGAACGCCTTGCGTTGCGCGAGGCGCTGATACCATTGCAGTACGTGTTGCGGTTGATCGACTGCGAGGCCCATCTCGAAATAGCGATAGAGGCAAACAGCGACCGGAATATCACCCATGGTAAAGGTTTCTCCCGCAACGAAGGGTTGAGCCTCCAGGTGCCGATCGAGCAGTTCAAAATGTTGCGCACAGCGTTGTTGCGCCGCGCTGATAGCCTGCTGGTCGCGTGCTTCCTGCGGGGTTCGATAATAGCCCCAGAACAGAGCAATGAAATCGGGCTGTAATTTGGTCAGTTCCCAGTCCATCCAGCGTTCCGCATACGAACGCTCGAGTGCATCCCCGGACCACAGGCTTGCGCTGCCATAAGCGGCAGCCAGATAGCGTACAATCGTGTTCGACTCCCAGACTACCGCGTCATTGTCTGTCAGTACCGGAATGCGAGCATGCGGGTTGAGCGCGAGAAACTGCGGACTGGTGAGATCGCCGGCCGCACTGCCGACATCGTGCTGCACATAATCGAGCTGCAGTTCGGCCAGCGCCCAGACTGCTTTTTGCACGTTGTACGCGTTTTTACGACCCCACAATTCGAGCATATCCCCGTCCCCGTCCTACAGGCGAACCGTGCCTTCGATCAAAATATGCGTTTGACCACCAATCTTGACCGTAGTCGAATCGACAGGCGTGATGGCAACGCGACCGTGACGGCCGATAGCAGTCCCCTGAGCGACCGTAACCGGCTGCTCGAGTCGCCCCTGCACCTGTAACCAGTGTGCCAGCGCGGAATTTAACGAGCCGGTAATAGGGTCTTCGCTCATACCACTCGGCGGCGCGAGCATACGCACCTCGTAATCGCATTCGCTGCCTGGCGGGCATGCGCCGATCAGGCCGATCGATTTGAATTCAGGCCAGCGCACCCGGGAGGAATCCCGCGCAAGTACGGCATCGGCGGAGTCCAGTTGCATAACCTGCCACAAAGGGCCGTTTTCCAGTTCGGCGCTGTGCAGGATTTGCTTAGCCGGTATTTCGAGGGTCGCGGCAATGGCATCGAAGTTATCCTGCTGCATCGGCCGAACTTTCGTCGGCGGCGCGGTAAAAGCGAGCAAGCGCGAATCACTGGTGTCGATTTCAACAATACCGACGCCGCATTCCTGGCGAACGATTCCGGGTTCCCGGGGTTTACCACCACAGTGCAACCAGGACGCGCAACTCCCCAGCGTTGGATGACCAGCAAACAGCATTTCCCGCGTCGGGGTGAAGATGCGTAACCGGTAATCGGCGACAGGGTCTTCCGGCGGCAGGATAAAGGTCGTTTCAGCGAGATTGGTCCATGCGGCAAATCGACGCATCGTGTCCTCAGCGAGGTTTTCTGCGTCGACGACAACTGCCAGCGCGTTACCGAGTGTCGGGGTCGGGGTGAAGACATCACATTGAATAAATCGACGAGGTTGCATTGTTTATTTCCTGTCCGGTTGCAGCGGTAACATGTCTTGCCAATCCGCTAGTATATCGTTTGCCGCATGTGTTCAGCGTAGTTTTCATCGTAACTTTCGGCATCGAATTCAGTGCCATGTTGCGCACTGAAAAACTTTGCCATCTGGCCGGCGCTGGGGAGCTCGCTGCGTTCGATATAGGATTCCGCGTCCCACAGCCTGGAACGTGCGAGCGCTTTCTGGCACTGGTAGTAAACCTTTTGCACCTTGATCGACAGCACGCTACTCGCCGGCTTGCCCTTGATTGTAAATGAACTACACAATGCCTCGTCGACCAGAATCTCGGCACGGCCGCTAACCCGTATGGTTTCCCCCACATTGGGTATCAGAAAGATAATACCGACTTCCGGATGCTGGATAATATTACGCATCGAATCGAGCCGATTGTTGCCTCTTCGATCCGGAATCTGAATGCAGTCTGGCGCAACCACGCGCACAAATCCGGGCGGATCACCGCGCGGCGAGCAATCGACCCCGTTGTCACCGCAGGTCGCCAGAATCAGAAAAGGCGAAGCTTCGATAAATTTCCGGTAAAGCTCGTTGACATGATCGATTTCCTTCCAGAGAGAGCGTTCGCCGACAGGGGTACTGTAAATTGCCTCGAGCTTTTCGATCGAATCTATTATCTGCATTTGCTCCGGTCCTTGTTTATCGGTTTGAAAATAATTTGCACAGCTCGGTATCAGGGATCTGTCCACTGGCAAAATCGAAGCTGCCCTGTTGCAGCATTTCTGTCGCGGCACGTCGCACAAGACCGAGCGTGGCCCGCGCCAGCGACCCGCCAATACTGATCCTGGTGACACCCGCCTCGCGCAATTCACCCATTGAAATCGGGGTTCCCGAAAGACCCATAACAACGTTAACCGGTCCATCGGTGGCAGCTACCAGCTCACGGATTGTCTGTATATCCCTTATACCGGGCACATACAGACAATCGGCGCCGGCCTCGCGATAACGATTAATGCGTTTGACCGACTCCTTAAAAGGGTCAGGGTGGCCATAAAGATAGCACTCTGCACGTGCCGTCAGCACAAACGGGCAATCAGGCCGTGCAACCGATTCCTTTGCCGCCCGCACCCGCTCAACCGACAGTTCGAGATCGTAAAAAGGATCATCCGGGTCGCCGCTGTAATCCTCGATACTCGCACCGACAACACCACTCGCCGCTATGCGCCGGAAATTATCGAATACGGCCACCGGGTCGTCGGCATAGCCATTCTCGGAATCCATGCTAACCGGAACATCGACGGCTGTGGCAATTTCCCGTGTTTCCTGTAGCGCGGCTTCGAACGACAATGCTGACGCAGCATCGGCAAGCCCGTGACTATATGCGATTCCGGCACTGGTAGTGCCAATAGCTTCGAAGCCGGCCTGTTCGAGGATAACTGCACTGCCCGCATTCCAGGCATTGGCCATAATGAAGCAGTTGCCGTCACGATGTAATCGCTCGAAGCGGTGCGCCCTGTCGTCATTCATTTAATCTTCACTCGCTGCAGTAAAAACGTGCCACGGCCATCTTGAACTCACGTCAACGGTCCCATTCACGTTCCGCTGCCCAAGGCCAGCGGCAACGCTCCGGGAAAGCTTGCCAGATTCTACTGCCAGTGGATATTCAAATCGTCTATCTACCTGCAGATAAACCCTTTCAGAGATTCCGTTCAGCGGATTTCCAGCAATCTAGCCTGGTCTGAATTCAGGCGGCACTAAAAGTCTCGCACTGCTTTTGCAATGGTCTATATATACTTACATAACAGCATGCATTTACCGTTTGAACGATGACTAAATTTAATGTTAAATATGAGATAGTCATCGTAAATAATTGTTTTTATTATACTTGAATGAAATCGCACACATGGAGGTGGCCCGACAGTTGTTTGAATGAGCGCAAATGCACTAGTTTAAACCCGTTTATTAACAGCGGCATACCGGTTTAAGCCGCAGTGAGTCACGACAATGGAACAAAGATCCTATTCGAAAAGTCTGCGTGGAAAGATCACCAACCGCACTCTTTTCATCGGTATCGCTCCGGTTTTACTGGTCGGTTTATTCTCCTGGTTCAGCCTGAATCAGCTAACTTCCAGCGCAAATCTGCAGCTCGACAAAAGCCGTGCCGAACTGCTTGACTCTGTGGTAGGCAACAACCTGAGCACAACTTCTGCACGCATCGTCAGCGAGCTCGACTCTTTTATGCTGGAACGGATTTCGGATGTTATCGTCTGGGCCTCCGCACCAATTATCCTGCAGGCCGCCAAATCTGCCGCGGAGGCGCACCAGAAGGTTGGGCTGGTAGATCAGTCAATCGACGAAATTGAAGCGCGCTTCAAGACTCGCAAGAGCCTCAACGTATCACCGGCTGCTAATCGCTTTTTGATCCAGCAGATCAGGCGCTCATCGCATTTCGGTGAAGTCTTTTTTACCGACAAGAATGGCTTTAATACCGCGTTGACCAACCCTACTTCCGACTTCGTACAGCGCGATGAAAACTGGTGGAAGACAGCCTGGGAGAACGGTATTTCAGTTGGCGAAGTCGAGTTTGACGAATCTGCCAATATATGGTCAATCGATATTTCGGTACGTATCGACGACCCCGCCTCGGGTAGAAGCCTGGGGGTGATGAAGGCCGTGCTCGGCGTTAGCCTGATTCAGGAGGTTGCCGACCGGGGTGCCCGGGATATTAGCGGGGGCACGGTCACGGTAGTCAGCAGCGGCGGTCAGTTACTTGCCGAAACCGGTTCGAAACACGCGAAAAATCGAATTATGGTCGATTCGGTAAACCTGCGCACCAGCACCGACGTCGCCATGCAGGAAGTATTTTCGTCACGCAACAAGGGTTACGTCCTGGGTACTGGTAACGTGCTGGGTTACGCCAAATCCGCCGGACCGGAGCTCTATCGAACAGTGGTTTCCCGTTTCCCGGGTTTTAACTGGTCGGTTCTGGTACAGCAGCCGACTTCGATCGCTCTGGCGCCTGTGGAGGGACTATCGCAGGTACAGACGAGTCTGCAGTCGTCAAAGCAACAAATGATTATCATCCTGTTTATCGTCGTAGTCGCTGTATTTATGCTCGCGTTTTTTGTCGCAGGCGTACTTTCCAGGGCGATCACCCGTCCGTTGCTTGATCTGCGTGAACTGGCCGATTCGGTGAGCAAGGGAGATACTTCACGCACGATAACGGTGAATTCCGACGACGAGATTCAGGACGTCGCCCAGGCCTTCGAGCGCATGCGCACCAGTGTTTCAATTATTATGAAGCGTATCAAGGACATGAAGGCAGGCAGTTAGCTGATCCTGCATCGGCAAACAGTACGATGATCTATCATTATTGTCATATCAGGCATGGGTCGAACCCGGCCAGCCGGTCCAGGTAGCGTCCGCAATGGCCCAGTCTCAATTCGTTCCTAAAGCAAACCTGTTCGCGCAGCTTAACGAAATTATCAGCAGGCAGGAAACCGGTTTGCTGACGATACTGACCGAGAGTGACCGCTCGATATTCCTGAGATTTTCACAGGGTCGCCTGACTCGCCTGCACTGTCGCTCCGGAGAAGCAGGCGAAGCCATACAGATGCTCGCGGAAAGCACCATGGTCAAGTATTCATATGCGGCCGCACCCGAGGATAGCGAACCCGAATTGATGCCGGCGGACAGCTTTTTGCAGCTTATCGATCCGGGTGGCAACGCCGCTGGCCCGGGTCGTACGGCAACTGTCGTGTCGAGCGCCGCTCCATCGGTCGGCGATCCGATCAAGATGCAAATGCTTGAGATTGCCACCGACTATATGGGTGTTATCGCCGAGATGATTGTTGACGAAGCCTTCGACGGTAATACCGACGTCGGCAAGGCTATCGACTACATCGGCAACGCTATTCCGGACGCTAATCAATCCAAGGCTTTTCGCAGGTCTGCCCTCGAACATTTTTCGTCGATTTGATTTCAGCCTTCGCGGCAACCTGTAAACGCATCGGTTTTGCAATAACCCGACTCTCTGCCGAGTGCCGGTCCGCGTCAGGAAATCATCTGGTAATAGATGTTTTGCGGATGCTCGGCCTCGATAAAAAAATACCAGCGCTCGACCAGCAAACCCAGGTATTGCAGTACGAAGGCACTGACACATAAAAAAGCCGAAGTCTCACTACCGGCCTGTAACAGCGCGACTGGTGCGATAAATGCCAACAGGAGAAAGCTACGCCGCGCCAGGCGAACCACCGACGCCCCGTAGCCGTGGATGAAAGCCCGGGTATTAAAACTGCCCCCCATCGCGCCCTGTGCGAGCTGACGAATTGTCGGATGATGCACACCGATCGCCGATTGCAAGCTGGATGGACTGCGCAATTTCCTGTTACGCAAAAGGCTCGCGAAACGCGAAATTAACGCGGCTAGCGTGAGAAAAATCGCCATCCCCACAAAGTAAGCGAAGCGGCCATCCCGGGTATATGCAGATAGCGCGGTTGCCAGGGTGAAACCCGATGCGCCGCCCATCAGGATAAAGTTCAATACCGTCAACGGGCTATGCCATTGACGCAGAAATTTCAGGCAGGCGTAAATCATTGCAGTACACACGTACAGCGCACAGAGTGCGAGTACAGCGCAGAAACCGACCAGGGTCGAGGCCGCTATCGGAATGCTTTCACCGAGCACGAAGACCAGTGGATCATAGGAACCCAGCTTTAACAGCGCGTAACCCAGCATTAGCAGCATGGTAAGCGGTAAGGTGATGACTTCACGTGACAACCAGGAACTGCGCCACATGGCCGCGGCTCGCCAGGCCCTTTCGGGATGGCCGAGGTGAAAAAATGAAGCCAGCAGACCTGCTGCCAGCAGGAGGAAGCTTAACCCGGCGGCAAAGCCGCTGTAATCAGTTTGCGCGCGAGCGAGGATCGACAGCATGACAAACCATTCGGCGCTGTAATAGGCCAGGAACAAGCCCTGCCCGGCCCCGATCAGGGTGGTTAACAGAATGACTGAAAGAGCGGGCTTCATCGGCTTACCACGAGGTTGAATCGTCGAGTGTGGTGCGCGTAGTGGGCGCGCGTGGTCCGCGATCTTCCTTGCGTAACGGGTTGTCTACCCGCTGCAGATCCTCTTCGTGTATCGCGATGTCGACCTTGCGGCGCGGTAAATAATGATTCGCCGGTTCGGTGCCCCACTCCGGCATCAACTGGTAGCCGCCGGCATCGTTTATCGCCTTCGAAGCTTCCGATTCCGGATCGTGAATATCACCGTAGATACGCGCACTGGTCGGACAGGAAAGCACGCATACCGGTTTACGTTCCTGTTCCGGCAAGGATTGGTCATACAGCCGGTCGACGCAAAGGGTGCATTTCTTCATTACTTTTTGCTGTTCATCAATTTCACGGGCTCCGTAGGGACAGGCCCAGGAACAGTACTCGCAGCCGATACACTTGTCGTAGTCGACCAGCACGATACCATCTTCGGGGCGTTTGTAGCTCGCTCCGGTCGGGCATACCGGGACGCAGGGTGGATCTTCGCAATGCAGGCAGGATTTGGGGAAATGCACCGTCTGGGTATGCGGAAAATTACCCACTTCAAAGGATTGTACCCGGTTGAAAAAGGTTCCGGTCGGCTCTGCCGCATAGGGGTTGCGGTCTACCATAGGACCCGCCTCACCCGAGGTATTCCACTCCTTGCAGCTGGTAACGCAGGCATGACAGCCAACGCAGGTGTTGAGATCGATCACCAGGGCTAATTGTGTCATTTGCCGAGTCCCTTGAAGAAAGCCTGCCATTTACCGCGTGCCGGTTCCATACCTGGTACTCGTTGCTGGGTTGCAAACTGCGGAAAGGTCTGTTTCGGTTCATTGTCGTCCGCTTTATACACGCGTACGCGCAGATCGTACCAGGCAGCCTGGCCGGTGATCGGATCCGAATTGGAAAAGCGATACTCCCCCTCGCCCGACGGAATCTCTTCGCTGATCAAATGGTTCAACAAAAATCCTTTTTGCGATTCATTGGCGTTGCCATCCAGTCCCCAGGCTCCCCGGGCCTTGCCAATCGCATTCCAGGTCCATACCGTACCCGGCTCCACCGCCTCGCTGAAACGACACATGCAACGTACCCGACCATGCGCCGATTCGACCCAGATCCAGTCGCCATCGCCGAAACCGTTTTGCAAACCGACGCGCGGGCTGACAAACAGGTAGTTATGCGCATGGATCTGCCGCAACCAGGCATTTTGCGAATCCCAGGAATGGTACATCGCCATCGGTCGCTGGGTAATCGCGTTAAGTGGATACCGGTCCTTGTCGATAGCCTGGGTTTCCAGTGGTTCACTGTAAAACGGCAATGGATCAAAATGCGTGCGTACCCTCTCACGCAGATGATCCGGTGGTTGCCGGCCCGGGCGCTTGCCCTCCGCTGCGAGACGAAATCTTTGCAGCACTTCGGAATAAAGATGCAGGTTAACCGGGTCGGTATAACGGATCAGACCGTGGTCCTGCGCCCAGTGCAGGTAACCACGGTTCCAGTTGCGCATGTACTGGAACGATCGTGGAAGCTCGTGCTGGTAGACACAGTTATTTTTAGCGTACATTTCCCACTGGTTGGGATTGGGCTCACCGCGCATGAATTTCTCGCCGCCTTTGCCGCGCCAGCCCATCAGGAAACCGATACCCGAACCCGGTTCGGTTTCATAGTTGATCACGAGGTCCTTGTAGTCCTTGAATTTACGGCTGCCGTCAAGGTTCATGAAACGCGGCAATTTGAGGCGCGTACCGAGCTCAACCAGTACATCCTGAAAAGGCCGGCATTCGCCCTTAGGCGGTACTACCGGAACTCGCACCGAGTCAATCGGACCCTCGAATTCTGAAATCGGTCGATCCAGCATCGACATCGCATCGTAGCGCTCCAGGTAGGTTGTATCCGGCAGAACGATATCGGCAAACGCAATCGTCTCCGAATGGAAGGCATCACAAACCACGAGGAATGGGATCTTGTACTCCCCATCTTCATTTTTATCGACCAGCATTTCACGAACGCGTTCGGTGTTCATCGATGAATTCCAGGCCATGTTGGCCATGAACAGCATCAACGTATCGATCGGATACGGATCGCCGCGCCAGGCATTGGTAATCACGTTATGCATCAGTCCGTGCACCGACAACGGATACTCCCAGGAAAAACCCTTGTCTAGCCGTACCGCTTCACCCTGGTCATCGATAAACAAGTCTTCGGGCGAAGCTGGAAACCCCAGCGGCATACCCTCGAGCGGCGCGCCCGGCTGTACCGCATCAGGAGATTTAGGCGGTTTGGCACAGGGTGGGATCGGTCGCGGGAAAGGCGCCTTGTGCCGAAATCCACCGGGACGGTCAATGGTGCCGAGAATCGTCATCAGAATACCGAGGGCGCGAATTGTCTGGAAACCATTCGAATGGGCGGCCAGACCCCGCATCGCATGGAAGGAAACCGGATTACCGGTAATCGATTCATGCTCCCGGCCCCAGGCATCGGTCCACGGCACCGGTAGTTCGATTTTTTCATCACGCGCGGTGATTCCCATTTCGTGGGCCAGCCGTCGAATGGTATCAGCGTCGATTCCGGTGATGCCGGCTGCCCATTCGGGCGTGTACTGTTCAACCCGCTCCTTGAGCAGCTGAAAGGCCGGCTTAATCTTGCGCCCGTCATCGGCCTCAAACTCCCCCATCAAGCGCGGATCGGCATGCTCACTATGCGAATGTACCGCTGCTTCCTGCTGGCGATCCCACCACATCTTGTTCTCCGCTTCGATACAGGTTTCCTCGACTTCCTTGTCCGAACGCCAGAATAGACCGAAATCATCGCTATCAGGATCGACATTGACCAGGTCGGGAGAATTGGTGTACTGCGACAGAAAGTCACGATCATAAAGACCCAGTGCGATTATTTCGTGGATCACCGCGAGCAGCAGCGCCCCGTCGGTGCCGGGCTTGATCGCAATCCATTCGTCGGCAATCGCTGCGTAACCACTGCGCACCGGATTAATCGCGATAAACTTGCCGCCGTTGCGTTTGAACTTCGCCAGCGCGATTTTCATTGGATTGGAATGATGGTCCTCGGCCGTACCCAGCATCACGAACAGACGGGAACGCTCCAGGTCGGGACCGCCAAATTCCCAGAAACTGCCACCGATGGTATAGATCAGGCCAGCCGCCATATTGACTGAACAGAATCCGCCATGAGCTGCGTAATTGGGGGTGCCGAACTGCTTGGCGAACAGCCCGGTCAACGCCTGCATTTGATCGCGACCGGTGTAGAGCGCGAATTTCTTCGGGTCGGTTTCGCGGATATGGTGCAAACGCTCGCTGATGGTAGTGAACGCTTCTTCCCAGGAAATCTCTTCAAACTCGGAACTGCCGCGTTCGGCACCCTGTTTGCGGCGCAGCGGCCTGGTAAGTCGTGCCGGGGAGTACTGTTTCATAATCCCCGAAGCACCTTTGGCGCAGAGCACGCCCTTGTTTATCGGATGCGCTGGATTACCCTGGATAAACCGTACTTCGCCGTCTTCGACAGTAACATTGATACCGCAACGACAGGCACACATGTAACAGGTAGTCGATTTTACCTGGCTCTTCGGGGCTGCTTTCGCTGTCATGCCTGTGTCTGCTTCGCTGCTAGTTTATTGCCAGCGCATAGTGTGGTCAGTAATCCGGCGATATACAAAACAAAATAATTAATTGCGCTAGTAATATTTTTGATAGCTAATAAATTTAATTTATTTTACTCAACAACTAATAAGTTTAGCTTATATCTAAACTTGTCTCCGCTGTGCGCATCGGCTATCTCGATCACTCCTGCAATAGACGGTCTCGTGCAACGCATAGGCTTCAGCTCCAGGGTATTCGAGCATATCCTGTTTGCATATGTTGGCTGTCGCTTACACTGCGTACCAGATGAATGGAACCTGTACCTGGTGATCGACGCTCCGTTTTTTCGCGTTTACGCTAGTAATTCGCTAACATGGCGCCTGCTGAATAATAACAAGCTCTGTTATTTACGATCCCCCTCACCGACCAGTTTTAGATGATTCGAATAGACAACGTCTGTAAGTACTTTGGCGGCCTGAAGGCGGTCGATCATGTCTCGGTTGAAATCGCCGCAGGTTCCATAACCGGGTTAATCGGCCCCAACGGCGCCGGCAAGACTACGCTGTTCAATACGATTGCCGGTTTACATGCGCCTACCGAAGGACGCATTTTTCTGGATGATGAAGAGATCACCGGCCTGCAACCTCACCAGTTGTTCAACAAGGGTTTGCTGCGCACCTTTCAGATAGCGCACGAGTTTACGCGCTTGTCGGTGATCGAGAACCTGATGATGGTGCCGGCACGGCAGGCCGGGGAAAACCTGATCCATGCCTGGTTTCGACGTCCGCAGGTAAACAGGGAAGAGTTACTTATTAGCGAGCGCGCCCGGGAAGTGATTGATTTCCTCAACCTTGGACACGTTGCCAACGAAATCGCCGGCAACCTTTCCGGCGGACAGAAAAAATTACTCGAACTGGGCCGCACCATGATGGTCGATGCCAAAATCGTTTTTCTCGACGAGGTCGGCGCCGGCGTCAATCGCACCCTGCTGCGCGAAATCGGCGATGCCATAATCAAACTGAATCGCGAGCAGAATTACACGTTTTGCATGATCGAACATGACATGGACTTCATTTCACGCCTTTGCGACCCGGTGATTTGCATGGCTGAGGGTGCGGTTCTGGCCGAAGGTACCGCCGATGAAGTCAAGAACAACGAAGAAGTGATCGAAGCCTACCTCGGACGCGGACTGAAAAACAGGGAATCCGCGGGATGAGTTTCCTGAGCGGCAAGAATATGGTCGGCGGCTACGGTGGTGCGGATATCCTCAAGGGTTGCAGCATTGAGGTCAACGAGGGCGAAATCGCGGTAATCGTCGGCCCCAATGGCGCCGGCAAATCAACTGCCATGAAGGCCCTGCTGGGAATGCTCGATCTGAAACAGGGCGAAATTACCTTTCGCGGCAGGGATATTTCCGGCTTGACTCCGCAGGACCGTATCGCTGCAGGCATCGCCTTCGTACCGCAGACCAGTAACGTGTTCACCAGCATGACCGTTTATGAGAATCTGGAAATGGGTGCTTTTCTGCGCGATGACGATATCAGCACAACCATCGAGCAAATTTACCAGCTGTTTCCGGTCCTGGCGGATAAAAAGGATCAGCTCGCCGGCGAACTCTCCGGTGGACAACGTCAACAGGTCGCGGTCGGCCGCGCCCTGATGTCACAACCCGCGGTGCTTATGCTGGATGAACCAACCGCCGGCGTATCACCGATCGTCATGGATGAGTTATTCGACCGAATTCTCGAGGTACGCCAGAGCGGTGTTGCCATTTTGATGGTTGAACAGAATGCACGCCAGGCCCTCAATATTGCCGACCGCGGGTTCGTGCTGGTGGTGGGAGAGAATCGACACACCGATAGCGGCCGGGCCTTACTCGCCGATCCCGAAGTCCGACGGTCTTTCCTGGGAGGTTGAATGGAAGCCGTTACCGACTTTATCAATGCCATCGTTCTGCTGCTCAACTTTATCGTGGTACCGGGTTTGGCCTACGGTTCGCAACTGGCTCTCGGTGCGCTTGGCATTACGCTGGTTTTCGGCATCCTGCGCTTCGCCAATTTCGCCCACGGGGACACCATGGCTTTCGGCACTATGGTTACAATCCTGGTGACCTGGTGGCTACAGTCGAAGGGTATCAACCTGGGCCCGCTACCGACTGCCCTGCTGGCACTGCCTGTCGGCATCCTGTTGACGATCGGTTTACTGGTGGTCACCGATAAGACCGTATATCGCTACTACCGACACAACAGGGCCGTACCCGTAACTTTCATGATCGCATCGATGGGAGTGATGTTCATGACCAATGGCATCGTTCGCTTCGTTATCGGACCCAACGACCAGCGTTTCCTCGACGGTGAGCGCTTCATCGTCCGAGCGCGTGATTTCAAGACCATGACCGGGTTGAGCGAAGGACTCAGCATCAAGGTATCGCAGGGATTAACCATAGTAATTGCAATTATTCTGGTTGCGCTGCTGTTCTGGTTTTTGCAGAAAACCCGCATGGGCAAGGCAATGCGAGCCTATTCGGACAACGAGGATCTTGCGCTGCTCTCGGGCGTCGATCCTGACAGAGTGGTGCTGGTGACCTGGATCATTACCGCAACCCTGGCAACGATTGCCGGCACTTTATACGGCCTCGACAAGAGCTTTAAACCTTTCACCTACCTGCAGTTACTGTTACCCATGTTTGCAGCGGCAATAGTTGGCGGTATCGGTAATCCAATCGGTGCAATCGTCGGCGGTTATGTCATCGCCTTTTCCGAAGTTATCGTGACATATGCCTACAAAAAGGTCTTCGTCTACCTGTTACCCGTTAGCATGGAGCCGGAAGGATTGCTGCAACTGCTCTCTACCGATTACAAATTCGCGGTGTCCTTTGTCATTCTGGTACTGGTATTACTGGTCAGACCTACCGGCATAATGCGAGGTAAGTTGCTATGAGTAACGCCCGCAAAACCGGGCTAGCCTTTGCCGCAATCGCC
>CALDDP010000158.1 GCA_937936805.1 uncultured Gammaproteobacteria bacterium
TTCTGGTATGACATTCCCACGGTCGAAGGTGCCATGGTGATCAATACCGGCGATATGATGCAGGTATGGTCCAACGATATCTACAAGGCGGCCATTCATCGGGTGTTGGCGATGGATACGCAGGAGCGCTACAGCATCCCGTTTTTCTTTAACCCGGCGGCGAATTGCAGGGTGAGTCCGTTGCCCTCGGTGGTCGATGAGCAAAATCCGAGCCGATATCGAGCTATCGAATGGGGCAGTTTTCGTGGCAAGCGTTCCGATGGTGACTACGCGGACTATGGCACCGAAGTGCAGATTGCACAGTACAGGAAGTGAGGCCGGTTCCGAACGCGGGGATTGAAGCAGTAAATGAGCCGTTACCGACCGCCTGCCGCCAGCAAATCGCCTTACATTACGCCCGAGGGAAAGCGCGTCTTGCTGGACGAGCAAAAGTCGATCTGGTTGCGGCGACGTGAAGTCGTTGCGGCACTGTCGGCGGCCGCTGCCGAGGGTGATCGCTCAGAGAACGCCGAGTACATCTACCGCAAAAAGGAATTACGCGAACTCGATCGGCGTATCCGATACCTGCAAAAGCGACTGCCAGACCTAAACGTCGTCGAGCAAAAACCGGCCGACGCCGAACGGGTATTCTTCGGCGCCACGGTCAGGCTCGAAGACGAGGCCGGGACCAGCGTCACTTATCGCATAGTTGGTGCCGACGAATTCGATCGCGAGGAACACTACATCAGCGTCGATTCACCGTTGGCGCGGTCGTTGCTGAAACGCGAACTGGGTGAGGAGGTCGAAGTCGAGGTGCCGGGCGGTCGACTGTGTTACCTGATTACGGAAATAAGCTATTGAAGCATAGATGAAAATTACGCTATGGCATGCGCGGTATTCCTGGGGCTGGCGTGGTTGATGTGTCGATGCCCGCATTCTGTCATGGAATATCTATCTCCAGGCAGGTCTGCCCCGCATACAGTTTGCGTATTGCCCATTCTGAAGCCAACTTTATTTCAGTCGAGTAGATGTGCCGCAATGCATGCCTGTTCATTGAATCGATTGCAATACTAGAGGGACTGATTGCGTTTTGTGCTCGCTCCGTCAGCGGATTCAGTTTTGACAAAACAGTCATAACAGGTTTTAGTGTTGGCTAATGAAATTCATATCGAGCCAGAAATTCAGTCGTAAAGTCATCGCGCAGCGCTTACTCGTGGTCCTGGCGTTGCTGTGCGTTTACCCTGCCCAGGCTTATCTGAATCGAACCTATAGCAGCCTCGAAGCCGCAACCGAGTTCAATGGCGATTTCATTGATATTCTGCAGCAGGGGAAGTTACGCATACTGGTAACGCGTGACTTCTCCCGGGCGACCTACCTGCCCAGGAGGGGGTCGCCGCTGGCAGAGCAGCAACGTATTGCCGAGGAATTCGCGCTCTCACACGGGTTGATGCCGGAACTGGTGATGGTCGATAACTTTGCCAAACTGCTGCCGGCGTTGGTAGCGGGTAAAGGGGACATTGCGATCAGCAACCTGACCATAAGCCCGCAGCGGCTCAAGACAATGGCTTTCTCGATACCACTGGATCACGTTAAAGAACAGGTGGTGGTCGCCAAAAACGACAAATCGATTCAACGGGTGCGCGACCTCAATGGCAAGTCAGTTATGGTGAATCGTGATTCTACTTTCTGGCATTCGCTCAACTGGCTCAAGCAGAATCGCTATCCTGATATTGAGATACTGGAGATTCCGGATGGCGTGCAGACCGAAGAGGTGCTCGATTACCTGGCGTCGGGCAGGATAGATGCCACTATTCTCGATAGCAACCTGATGGATATCTACCTGACCTACCGGGATGATCTGCGCGTGGCCACCAATTTCAGCGACCAGCGCGACATCGGCTGGGGCGTGCGCAAGAATGCGCCGCAACTGCTCAGTGAGATCAATCGTTATCTGCAACTCGAGCACAGGGCCGAAGATCGCAACAAACGTTTTGCGGGTGATTTCGATGCGATTAAGAAGCGACGCGTATTAAGAGTACTGCTACGTAACAATGCAGCCTCTTACTTCCTCTATCGAGGGGAATTAATGGGCTTCGAGTACGAATTTGCGCGGGAATTCGCCGACTATCACGGGTTGCGGCTGGAAGTCGTGGTACCGCCGAGCCATCGTGAACTGACCGCCTGGTTGCTGGAGGGCAAGGCAGATATTGCGCTGGGTTTTCTCGAACCCGAACAGCAACAGCGCCGACTCGGGATCGAGTTTTCAGAACCCTATCATTATGCGCGACAACATATCGTGGTGCATGAAAAGGACCCGGCCAGCTCGTTACGCGAGCTCGATCATCGGACCATATTCGTGCGTCATCACAGTAGTTACTGGGAGCGACTCGCCCGGCTGCAGGAGGAAGGCGCCGGCTTTAGCCTGCGCGCAACCGACGATGCAGTCGAAACCGAACAGCTTATCCAGATGGTGTCTCGTGGTAAATACAAGGCAACCATGACCGACGAGCATTTACTGGATATTGAGCTGGCCAAGGGGGTTCCTGTGCGTTCAGCCTACGCTACCGACGAATTGATCCCGCATGCGATCGCTTTGCGCAAACGTAATCCTGAGCTGAAGCAGGCCCTGGATGCGTTCATCAAACAAATGTACAAGAGCGAGTTTTACAATATTACCTATAACAAGTATTTCAAGAGTCGCCGCTCGGTACAGCGCCTGGCCCGTGGGCGGGTGATCGATGCACTCAAGGGGCAGATATCCCCTTATGACAAACTGGTACGCAAGTATGCGGACCGTTATGGCTTTGACTGGCGCCTGGTTACCGCGCAAATGTACCAGGAGAGCAAATTCAACCCCGAGGCAAAGTCACATGTTGGTGCGAAGGGGTTGATGCAGCTAATGCCACGCACTGCCAGGGCGATGGGGGTGAAAAATGCCAGTGATCCGGCTAACAGCATTCGAGGCGGGATAAAATATCTTGACTGGTTGCGCGATCGATTCAACTCGAACCTGCCAATTTCGGATCGACTCTGGTTCACGCTCGCGGCATACAATGCCGGTTCCGGTCACGTGCAGGATGCCCGTCGGCTTGCCGGCCAGTTGGGACATGACCCGGATCGCTGGTTTGGTCATACCGAACAGGCGATGCTGTTACTGTCGAAGAAACAATATGCAAAGAACGCGCGTTACGGCTATGTTAACGGTAATGAACCAGTCAACTATGTGCGTGATATCAGGCAGCGCTTCGAGGCCTACCTCGATCTAAGTCGCGATATTGCCGTAAATAAAAGCGCCCCGCCAAAGCGAATACTCCCCGATCGTTCACCCAATTACTTCAGTCATTCCCGCGCAGGCGGGAATCTTAACGGGGTGCCGATTATCTGGAGATCCCGATACGTCCGGTCGCCGCTTACGCGGGGATAACAATTATTTTTGTTGGTTGACAGAACTTTGCGCCGTATCGGCCGGCGCTAGGATAGCTGTTTGAACGGGAGAACAGGTTAACCCATCGCCAGTGCTTTCAGATCGGTCGCCGGGTCCGCGACCTGTTCCGCCGTGGGGTGTTTGCCCGCTTCGATTATTTTCCTGCCGAAAGCGTATGACTTCGGTTCATTCATGGCGTCGATAGCGAGCAGCTGTTGATCCCGGTAGTACCAGACCGACTGACTGGACGGGTTCGTGCCAGGGCGCAGCACGGTCTGATTGTAGCCGTGGTTGAGTCCGACGATCTGTAGCTTGCAATCATACTGGTCCGACCAGAACCACGGCAGCGCCGTATAGGTGACTTTTTCCCCGGCCAGAACGCGGGCGATGAGATCGCCCTGATCGGCAGCGTTTTGTACCGACTCGAGGCGAATATGCTGCCCGTTACGAACAAAATTGCTGCAGTCGCCGGCGGCGTAAATATGTGTATCAGAGGTCTGGCAGGTTTCGCTTACGCTGATTCCATTATCGCAATCGAGCCCCGCGGCCTGCGCGAGCTCAATGTTCGGCACGCTGCCGATACCCACCAGCACCAGGTCCGCATCGATGATTTCACCGGATTCCAGCTCCGCGCCACGGACCTTGCGACCGTCGCTCAGCAGCCTGGCCAGGCGCGCCGATTCATGCAGGCTTACCCCATGAGCGCAATGCAGATTGCGAAAATAATCCGAGGTTGCTGCGGCGGCGACGCGTTGCAGGATCCGGTCCGCCATTTCCAGCAAGGTGACTTCGAGCCCGAGTTGACGCCCAACAGCAGCCGCTTCGAGGCCGATATATCCGCCGCCGACGATTAGCAGTTTGCGCCCGGCCTGGAATTCGGGTGCCATCCGGTCGATATCGACAATGCTGCGCAAGGTGAAGACGCCGTCAAGACTACCGCCGATTTCGGCCGGCAGCGCGCGGGCGCTGGAGCCGGTGCACAACAGCAGCTTGTCGTATGCGATGGTTTCACCGCCACTACTGACGATCTGCTTACGCGCGCGATCGATTCTATCTATGCGGGTGTCGAAGCGCAGCTCGACCGCCTGGTCTGCATACCATTGCAGCGGGCGAATAAACAGTCGTTCCCGTTCGAGTTCGCCGAGCAGGTATTTTTTTGACAGCGGCGGGCGCTGATAGGGTGGGTGGGATTCTTCGCCGACCAGCAGCAGCGGCTGTTCGTTGCCCAGCGCGACGTGCCGCGAGATGAATGAGGCTGCTGCCTGGCCCGCACCAATAATAACGATTGGAGCGGCCATGATTTATTCCGGCTCGGGTACTTGCAGAACCAGTCCATCCAGTTCGGCCGATGCAATTATCTGGCAGCTCAGGCGACTATTGTCTTCGCGTTCAACATCGGTCATTTCGAGCATGGTATCTTCGATATCGTCGACTTCGCCGGTTTTAGCCAGCCATTCCGGTGCCACGAATACATGACAGGTGGCACAGGAAAGGCAACCACCGCATTCGCCCTCGATGTGGGGGACGTTATTGGCAGTCGCGGCTTCCATCAGGTTCAAACCGTCTTTGACGTCAGCTGAGATCTCGCTACCGTCTTCCATTTTCCAGGTGATATTAGCCATATTAATGCGCTACCGAGAGTGGATTTCAAAGTCGCGTAATGTATCCTTTTTTCGATCTAATGTCTTTCGAATTTGTTGCACATTTAATCGACTGCGGCGACATCTTGCGCCCGCCTCTGTATCAGTTTCCACAAGGTTTCTACATGTTCGCGGGTGGTGGCTTCTACGCCGATCGAAACTCGTACCATCCAGCGGCCATCGAGTATTGACGGGCTCATAAAAGCCTCTCCCGACTGGTTGATAGCATTGACCCAGGCCAGCGTATGTTTATCGAGCGCGTCGCCCTCGAGCCCCGTGGGCTGATGGCGGATACATACGGTTTGTAATTTAACCGGCGCGAGGACCTGCCAGTTTTCAGTCTGGCTGACCTGCCCGGCAAACCACCGGGCGTTGTCGAGATCGCGGCGCAGGCGTGCGCGGATCGAGTCGATACCGTCGATGCCGAGGTGGTACCAGAGTTTCAGAGCGCGGAAACGGCGACCCAGCGGAATGCCCCAGTCGCGATACTGTTTTACCTCGTCATCTACGGTCGAGCGCAGGTAGCTGGGGTTGGTCGACATTACCCGCACCATGTGCTGCACATCGCGCACGTACAGCAATGAGCAGTCGAGTATCGTGCCCATCCATTTATGCGGATTCCAGGCAATCGAGTCGGCTGCCTCGACGCCTTCCCACAGGTGGCGGCACTCGGGCAACAGCATGGCGCTGCCGGCCATGGCGGCATCGACGTGCAGCCAGATTCCGTGTTGCGCTGTTATAGCGGCGATTTCAGCTATCGGGTCGAAGGCGGTAACCCCGGTGGAGCCCGTCGAGGCGACCACCGCGGCTGGAATGAAACCGGCCTCGATGTCGCCGGCAACCAGCTGCGCGAGACTGGACACACACATCGCGCGGGTGTCCGGGTCCATCTCGACCCGGCGCAGGTTGTGCTCGCCGAACCCGGCCAGTAGCGCGGCCTTGACCACCGATGAATGCGCTTCCTCGGTGGTGTACACGAGCAGTGCTTGCTGCTGCCCCTGCAGGCCGCCGCGGTTCTGCGAAAAGTTGCTGGCGCGTTCGCGTGCGAGCAACAGCGCTGTCAGGCAGGAGGTCGAAGCGGTGTCCTGGATACAGCCTTGCCATGCCTCGGAGAGTCCGGTGAGCTGGCGCAGCCAGTCGCAAACCACTTCTTCCAGTTCGGTTGCCGCGGGGCAGCTTTCCCATGAAATGCCGAGCGTACCGAGACCGGCGCTGGCGATATCCCCTAGCGCCGAGGCGAGTGATGCATTTGACGGAAACCATCCGTAGTGCATGGGATGCTGTACCTGGGTAATGCCGGGAACGATTTTACTCTCCAGATCCTGCAGTAGTTGCGTCGCACCTGCCGCCTCCTCGGGCGCCTGTCGAGGGAAGTTGGCGCGTATCTCTCCGGGTTTTACCTGGGCTCGAACGGGTCGTTGCTCGAGGTCGGCTCGATAATCCGCAATCCAGTCGATGAGTGCGTGTCCCGCCTGGCGGAATTCTTCTGGTGTCATGGTGTTCCCCGGATTGCGTACACTAAGGTTTAAAAAAGGGAATTTTCAGGTATCGTTGCTTTTCGAGTCAACGAATATTCCCAGGATATTAAATTGCAGCAGGCTATCAGAATCGCGATCCTCGATGCCGTGCCCGAGGTTTACTGGGCCGACGACCACGGAATTACCGATTCGCAAAAATTTATCGACTTGCTGCGTCCGCTCAACGCGGCTGCCCGTTTCGATGTTTACTACAGCTCCAAAAACCAGTTTCCGAAACGTATCGACGACTACGACGCCATTCTTGTAACCGGTAGTCC
>CALDDP010000159.1 GCA_937936805.1 uncultured Gammaproteobacteria bacterium
CAAATACAACCTGATGCAGACAGAACAATTTGTCGTGACTGCCAAGCTTGGTGTCGAATACCTCGGTGAAGACCAGGTCAACTACAGCTGGTATGGCGACAAGGGTTCGCTGGACAATGATTCGGCAACCAATGTAAGCCTTGGTATCTCTGCCGTGCAGACGCTTACCCCGAGCTGGAAACTGTTGTACGGCGTGAAGACCACTTCACTGGACGATGAAATCGATGACAGCCCGATCGGACAGGACGATACCTACACGGTGGTAAATTTCGGCGCCGCCTACAGCTTCTGAACGCTGTTAAATATGAAGTCTGGAAGGGCCGCATTTGCGGCCCTTTTTTTTGCCTTAATCAGGTTGACTGTTGCCTTAGTTCATAACACCGGTGCGAGTATCGCCACGCTGTTGTTCAAAAAACGGCGCGTCATCGACCATTGGTCTACCCTGTCGATCGTGATTGAGTCAGATTGAGCCAGGTAGGCATCCTGGCGTTGACGCATGGCACTGGTAAGGTCCGGATCGTAAAACAGGATATTGTTCTCGTAGTTTAACTCGAAGCTGCGACGATCCATGTTGGCCGAGCCAATCAAAGTCATTTGCCCATCGATGGTCATCGATTTCGTATGCAGCAGGCCACCGACGTATTCATGGATATTGACCCCGGCTTCGAGCAGTTCGCGGTAGTAACTGTGGCTTGCGGCAGCAACCTGCCAGGAGTCATTCCGCGCCGGGAACACGATCGTCGTCTCGACCCCACGGTGGGCGGCAGAGCAAAGCGCATCCTGCATCGATTCATTGGGCACGTAGTAGGGCGTAGTGATAACCAGGCTCTGGTGTGCGGCATAAATCAGGGTTGAAAAAACTTCGGGCATCGCGGAGTTTCGCCCCGTGGGTCCGGTAGCAATGACCTGTGCAGGGAGGCCTGTGCCCGATGTCTGTATCGGTGCCTCCAGCAGGTGGTTGATGTCCTCGTCGACGCAGCTCATCCAGTCGGCGGTAAAGATATGCTGGTTCTGGCGGGCGATCGGTCCTTCGAAGCGTATCAAGGCATCCACCCAGGGGGCGTACTTCGGTTTCACGCGAAACTCCGGATCGGCGCAATTCTGGCTACCGCAATAGGTAATCGAATCGTCGACGACGACGATCTTGCGGTGGTTACGCAGATCGATGCGCCCTTGAAAGGGGCGCAGTACCGGGTTGCCGATGGGTAGCGCGACGGCGACCCTGACACCGGCCGCCTGCATATCGCGCCAGTGGTGAGAGCCAATCATGGTGCGCGATCCCAGTCCGTCGGCCATCGCCCGGCAGACTACCCCGCGGGCAGCCGCGCGTTTGAGCGCTCCGACCACCTTGAGGCCGTTATTGTCCGACAGCCAGATATAGAAAATCAGGTGGATGTGATCGCTGGCCGCGTCCATGTCGGCCACCATGTTGTCGATCGCTGCGTTGGAGTCCGCCATCAGCTGGCCTTTGTTTCCGCCGATTGGCGCGAATCCGTTGATTGTTTCGCCCAAACGGAAAAGCGGTGCAAAGCGTGCGGGAAAAACCGCTTCGAGATCCGTCTCGTTCCCGCCAGTAGCGGAAGCCATTGGCGGCAAGCGGGCCAGCACTTTTCGCGACCTGGCTATTCGGCGGCGGCCGATACTGGTTTCACCCAACAGGATATAGGCCAGAACACCGACAACAGGCAAGCCCACAACCAGCACGATCCAGGCAGCCCGCGATGCCGGTTCCCGATGCGGTCGTAGAATCACCCGCACAATCACCGCCAGCCAGATGATGCCTGCGCCGATAGAAGCCAGTGTCATCCACATCGATTCGTTCATTCTTTTGCTACCGCCATGCCTCGATTATTACTTGCCTGCGCGACTACAGGCAAGCTGACTATATTATTCGGAAACAATAGAGTTCGACGACACTCGGTAAACAGTAACAATTGTCACCGATCCCCTGGTTCTTTACGCCTGGCATCATTTGAAGTTTTGGCGGTCTATCTTTATATTCCTGCTGCCTGGATAAATAACTTTAATAGAGCTCATGAATACACCCCTGGTTGTTGATTACTATAGCGATGTCCTTTGCGTCTGGGCGTGGATAGCCCAGCGTCGAATCGATGAACTCAATGCACAATTGGGAGATAAGATCGAGATACGCAGATACTACATGGATGTGTTTGGCGACGTGGCAAAAAATATCGATACACAGTGGCAGCAGCGGGGCGGTTACGCGGCTTTTGCGGAGCACGTAGCGCAGGCCGCCGCGTCATTCGACGATGCCCCCATTAATTCAAGGATATGGACGGAAGTTCGCCCGGTAACCTCCGCCAATGCCCATTTAAGCTTGAAAGCGGTAGAGCTGGCCTACGACAGGCAGGCCAGCGTCGACGTTGCGCTGATGCTGCGCAACCGTTTCTTCAACGAGGCACGGGATATCGGCCGCCTGGATGTCATACTTCAGTTGACGGGAGACAAGGGTTTCGACCCCGGACTCATTAACCAACGTATTGCTGACGGCACGGCGATGGCCGCGTTAATGCGGGATTACCAGGCAGCCCGGGAAAACAATATCAAGGGTAGCCCTTCTTACGTGATCGATGGCGGGCGTCAAATTTTGTATGGCAATGTCGGCTACCGCGTGATCCACTCAAATATCGAAGAGCTCTTAAAGCATCCCCGGGACGAAGCCAGCTGGTGTTAGCCCGACCGGTATTATCAGGCATTAATGTTGACAGCCCGGCCCGCCTCGTTAAACTCGGGTTCTGGCGTAGATAGTACAGGGCTTAACCTGATCCGGATTTAACACTTCCGAGTCCCTTTCGATTCTTGCCCAAGAAAAAAATGAATAGCCGAAAGTCCGTCCACTTTGCTAGGAAGGCACCATGAATTTTAGAACCGTCGTGTTGACGATTAGCCTCTCTTTTGTTCTGTTTGCCTGTGGCGAGCAGAAAAAAGAGGCACCCAAAGCTCCATCACCCGAAGTTTCTGTGGTTGAAACCAGTGCCGAAGACGTTCCGCTTTTCCTGGAGTTTGTAGGCGAGACATCTGGCGTGAAAGACATCACTATCCGCGCACGCGTAGAAGGATTTCTCGAAGGCATGCATTTCCAGGAAGGTTCCGTCGTAAAAAAAGGTGATTTGCTTTATACACTGGAAAGCCAGCCTTTCGAAGAAAAAGTCGCTACCCGGATGAGTAGCGTTGCGGAAGTAAAAACCAACCTGGCAAAAAACAAGGGTGACCTGGACCGTTACAAACCGCTCGCCAAGATCAATGCGGTCAGCAAAAGCGATCTCGACGCGGCCCAGGCGGCCTATGATGCATCACTTTCTTCTCTGGAGGCCGCCAGAGCTAATCTGAGAGCCGCCGAGATCGAGTTGAGTTACACCAAAATCTATTCCCCGATCGACGGTATCATCGGTAAAACCCAGGCCAAGGTTGGTGATTTCGTCGGTAAAGAGCCAAGCCCGGTAATTTTGAATACCGTATCCCAGGTCGATACCATCCTTGTTACTTTCTTCATCACCGAAACGCAGTACCTCGAATTTACACGGTTTAAAGCTCAAAACGAGCGGGCGGAGCAAGCTGACGACGGGGACGCCAAGTTTGAATTAATCCTCGTCGACGGCTCTCTATATGACCACAAGGGCAGGCTCGATTTCGTCGACCGCGAGGTCGATACGACAACCGGTGCGATGCTGGTACAAGCCACGTTCCCCAATCCCGAGAAATTACTGCGCCCCGGGCTGTTCACCAAGGTGCGGATCAAAATGCGGGTAGTCGAGGATGCCATAATGATTCCCCAGCGTTGCGTTATGGAAATCCAGGGGCTGCATAGCGTTTTCGTGGTGGATGCGAATAACACGATTCAATCCCGGGACATCCAGGTTGGTAGCAAAGTTGGATCCTCGTGGATGGTTACCGAGGGTCTCAAGCCGGGTGAGAAAGTGGTGTACGAGGGTCTGCAGAGAGTCAAAGAGGGGGTCACTGTCATAGCGACTGCTGCAAAGATCGAGCCCACAGACCCGGATAAAAAGTAGCCGGGTATGGGGGATTTTTTCGTCAGAAGGCCCATCGTCGCCATGGTTATGGCTATTTTTATGGTCATACTGGGTGTGGTCTTTCTCAGTGGCCTGCCCACCGAACAGTATCCGGATATTACGCCTCCTATTGTCGAGGTTCGAGCCACCTACACCGGTGCCAACGCGGTGAGTGTCGAACAGTCGGTAGCGACGCCGCTGGAGCAGGAAATCAACGGCGTCGATAACATGATCTACATGAAGTCCATCAACTCCAACGATGGCACCATGACTATCCAGGTTTCCTTCGAACCGGGCACCGACCCCGACCTCAACACGGTATTTACCCAGAATCGTGTCGCTGCCGCCACCGCCATGCTTCCCACGGAAGTTACACGGCTCGGCGTGACTACTGAAAAGTCGTTGCCCAACATCCTCATGCTGGTTTCGCTGACCGCTGAGGATCCACGTTTCGATCAGAATTTCCTGGGTAACTATTCACTGATTAATATCAATGACAGGCTGGCCCGCATCAGGGGTATCGGGCGAGTGAACATCTTCGGTGCCAGTGATTATTCGATGCGTATCTGGATAAAGCCCGATCGCCTCGCCCACCTGGGTATATCGGTTCCGGAAATTGTCGATGCGATCAGTAGCCAGAGCGTGGTTGTGCCGGGCGGGAAATTCGGCGCGGAACCGGCGCCCCCGGGTAATGAATTCACCTACACGGTGCGCCTCCCTGATCGTTTGCAGGACGAAAAGGAGTTTGGTGAAATTGTCGTCCGCACTACGCCGGATGGTTCCCAGGTAAAAATAAAGCATATCGCGCGGGTCGAGCTGGGCGTGGAAAACTACGACCTTTTTACGCGGCTCGATGGTAAGTCCGGCGTGGTAATAGCGTTGTACCAGGCCCCGGGTTCGAATGCCGTCGAACTTGCCAAGACGGTGAAAGCCACGATGGCGGAACTGTCTGAAGCCTTTCCAAAAGGTATGCGTTACGATATTTCTCTCGACACCACCCTCGCGATTACTGCGGGCATCGATGAAATTATCGAAACGCTGATTATCGCGTTGATACTGGTCATCCTGGTGGTCTATATTTTTATCCAGGACTGGCGCGCAGCGCTGATTCCGACCATAGCGATACCGGTTTCGCTACTCGGTGCCTTCATCGTCTTCCCTGTTATCGGCTTTACCGTCAACGTGCTCTCTCTACTGGGACTGGTGATGGCCATCGGCATCGTCGTCGACGATGCCATTGTCGTGGTAGAAGCGGTGCAGGTGAATATTGAAAAAGGCATGTCACCCAAAGACGCGACGCGAGCTGCCATGCAGGAAGTGACGGCGCCGATTATCGCTACCACACTGGTGCTGGTTGCGGTTTTTGTGCCGGTGGCCGTGATGGAAGGGATTACCGGGAGTCTTTACCAGCAGTTCGCCATTACCATAGTGGTATCGGTGATATTTTCCTCGATCAACGCATTGAGTCTGAGCCCGGCGCTGTGCGCACTGTTGTTGCGTAAGCAGGAACCCGTGGGTGGGCCACTAGGGCTGTTTTTTAAGGGTTTCAACAAGGTGTTCGATAAAACGACCGCGGGTTACACCGCTTTTACCCGGGTCGTGGCCCGAAAAATTGCCATTGGCCTGGTATTTATGCTGGTGT
>CALDDP010000160.1 GCA_937936805.1 uncultured Gammaproteobacteria bacterium
CGAAATTATGTTATTCGTGTTTCTACCCGCGCTCATATTTGAATCCGGGTTTGCACTGGATGCCCGGCAGATGATCAAGGATCTGCCACCCATTCTGATTCTGGCGATCCCCGCGATGCTGATGTCCACTTTCGTAGTCGGGCTGGGGGTCTGGTGGGCACTGGATGTCAAGCTGATTGTCGCCCTGGTGTTCGGCGCGTTAATTTCCGCCACCGACCCGGTCGCGGTGGTGGCACTATTCAAGGAACTGGGTGCGCCGAACCGCCTGAATGTTCTGGTCGAGGGCGAATCCCTGCTCAACGACGCGACCGCTATCGTGGCTTTTACGATACTGCTCGGCATTGCGGTCGAAGGTGGCGGTATCAGCTGGTCCGATGCGGATAACGTATTCCTGGATTTCCTGCGTGTGTTTATCGGTGGCGCCCTGTTCGGCGCCCTGCTGGGTTTCGTGGTCTGCGAACTGTTATATCGAATGAACAGCGGAATCAGCGTGATTCTGACCTCATCGATCATCATCGCCTACGCCAGCTTCGTCATCGCCGAGCACAGTTTCCACGTTTCGGGTGTCATGGCCGTGGTCGGATCCGCGATTGCCCTGCGGCGATTCGGCGTGACCCGGTTTCGCCAGGATACTACCCATGCCATCAGCGAGGTCTGGGAGGTTATCGCGTTATGCTGTAATTCGCTGCTGTTTTTACTGGTGGGCCTGTCGATCAGCGTCGGTACGCTTTTTAACCAGCTAGGACCCATATTCATCGCAATCGCGCTGGTGCTGAGCGCACGGGCGCTGTCTATTTACAGCCTGGTCCCGCTGGCGGTAAAACGTTTCAAGCTGCCTCACATCAGCATGGGCGAACGCCACATTATGTGGTGGGGCGGGCTAAAGGGCGGCCTGGCTATCGCCGTGGTGCTGTCAATTCCCGCCGACCTGCCGGAGCGCCAGTTCCTGTTCGAAGTCACGCTCGGGGTCGTCCTGTTTACGCTGTTGGTCAGCGCACCGACGATACGTCCGCTGATGCATTTTCTCGGCTTGAGCGAGTTTTCTCGTGGGGAGGAGCTGGAGTATCGAAACTCGCTGCATAGTGCCGAGGAAACTTCACAGGTATATTTGTCCGGTTTCGCCGCCAGCAAAATTGTGCCGCGGGGCGCGGTTGTTCCGCTACAGGAGCAGATTCATGCCACTTTTTCCAGTGGCGTCGAGGAAGACGAAACAGTCGCGCACGAGAACGACGAGTATTTCGCTGAATTCAGAGCTTATCGAGTGGAGCGGGAATCGTTGAAATCGCTCTACGAGAGCGGCGTTATCAGCCAGTACATTTATCTCGATATGAACAACCGCTTGCATGCCGTGCAGGAATCGCTGCGCCTCGGTGAAGGCAGTATCGGAGAAGTCGACGAGTCGGAGGAACAGACGCTGTTTCAACGACTCGAGACTTTCGTGTTGGGTAAAACCCGTGAAAAGACCTGGCTTGCCGGCTGGCTTTCGAAGTACCAGGAACGCAGGACGTTGCACCGGGTGCAACGCAACCTGGCGCACATCCTGGTAAGCGATGACGTGATATCGATGCTGAGCAAGCAGACCGACTTGCTCGAGGAAATCGTAGTCAAGGTAATAGCCGTCTACGAAGATCGAAAAAAATACTATCGTAAGCAGCTGAAACAGATCAGAAAATACTATCCGGACTTCTACCTGCAATACCTCGAGCGACTCACCACAAGATCCATGATCAACAGTGGCTGGAATCGGCTCAAGTCCGAGTTTGCCCATGGTGACCTCAGCGCCAAGGGCTTCAACCTGGTACAGGCCCGGGTTGAAGCGGTGTTGGCTGGAATTGATGAGTCACCGCTTATTTTCTCGAAAACGGTCAGCACCATATCCGAATACCTGGAAGATATTGACCTGTTTCACGATTTGAACGACCGGGATTACGACTTCCTCGAGGAAAATTCTTCCATTGTCACTTTTTTGGCCGGCGATACCATTATGGGCCGTTTTGAAACCGGCATAGATTTCTATGTGCTGGTGGACGGCAAGGCCACCGTCTGGATCAAGGATGCATTCAGTCGCGAGCAGTTCATGGCCGAGTTTGTGAAGGGAGACTTTATGGGCGAATCCGGCCTGTTGGCAAAACAAAAGCATCATAAACATCATCGCAGCGCTACGATAAAGGCGGAAACGCCGTGCACACTGGTCAGGATATCGCCCGATACCATGGCGCGGATTTTCTGGAAATATCCAAAAATTATGGATGCTATCCGCGAAATTAACGAGGCCCGCCTGAGCGTCCGCCCGAAGGGCACCGACAAGCTACGCGTCTACAAACCCAAAAAAGGCCATTAAGGATAATCCCGAATACGATGTCGTCGCGAGCACAGCTTATCGACGCAAGGCGAGGCGGTGAACCGCCTGGCGCGGTGCAAATGATCCCGTGCGATGTAGCCGGGTAAGCGGTTCTCACGAACGGGTTTCCTGGCCAGGATTTAATGTGGTCGAATCTAATGGTTTTTAAGGTTCCCGTCCTGCATGCAAACTCAGGTTTGATACAGATGCACATCCCGTTGCGGGAACGGAATCGAGATGCCTTCCTCGTCAAAGCGCATTTTGACGGCCCGAGTCATTGACCAGTAGGTCTCCCAGTAGTCTTCGGTTTTAACCCATGGCCTGACGATGAAGTTGACCGAAGAATCTCCGAGCTCGTGCAAGCGAATCATCGGCTCGGGATCATCCAGAACCTCGTCATAAGAATCGATTATCTCCTGCAGGACTTTTTCCGTTTTGGGAATATCGTCGGTATAAGAAATGCCAAACACCATGTCGACACGGCGGATCTTCTGCGCGGTTACATTCTTGACGACATCTCCCCAGATCTTGCCGTTCGGTACGATGAGTGTCTGGTTATCAAGCGTCAGGACCGTGGTGTTTACCAGGCTCATGTGGCTGACCAGTCCTGACACGCCACCCGCTTCAACCAGGTCGCCGACATCGAAGGGGCGATAAACCAGGATCAACAGGCCGGCGGCAAAATTGGACAATGTATCCTGCAACGCGAAACCGACGATAAAGCCGACCACGCCGAGACCAGCGAGTAGTGGCCCAAGGCTGATACCTATCTGCGATAAAGCGATTAACACGCCGATCACCAGGATAGTGTTACGCACGATTAGCAGCACCATACGCTTCAACAGCTCGGATAGCTCAACGCCGGGTTTTTGCAGGGCGGTTTCGGTCAGTCTATGTGCCACGTTTGCTAGCTTGTAAAAGACGAATACGATAAGCAGAAACAGAAGCAACTGAAAAAACAGGCCCGGCCCGCTTTCAAGCAAGCTGACCCACAGGGTTTCGCCCCAGCCAAGCAGCAGGCTGGAGATGACATCCACCTGGAAAAAATCGGTGGTAATCTGGCCAGTGACGCTGAGCAGCTGTTTCTGGTAGACATCTGTATCCATCTCCAGGCTGTCCATCATGGCCAGAATCGTTGTAATTCCGTTTGCGATCAGGGAAACATGGTTTACCGCGGCATTCAGTTTGGCGTTTAGTTCGGCATCGTCTGGTAACACTGCTGCGCTGGCTTTCAGGGCGTTGACATCGGAAATAGTCATTTCCAGGAAAGCCGAGCCATTAGCGGCGCGTTCGGCCAGGTCCTCTTTCAATAACTGCCGCTGGCTGGATACGTCGACGCCGAAGTTTTCCGATAATTCGAGGCTCACGATGTAAATCTCGTAGCTTTGATTTAACCGGTCCAGCAATTCAAAAATCTTGCTATACAGAGCAGCCTGTTCGGCTGCCGGTAACTCTTCCTCGGGGAATACAATCTGTTGCCTGACGTTGTCGGAAAATGCCTTTGCGAGCGTCATCTGGGAACCCAGAATTTCAATTGCCTGCTGGCGACGCTTTTCGTCTTTCGTGCCAGCTTTTTCCTGTTCAGCAACGGCTTTGGCAAAGCTCAGGTTCTGCTCAAGCAAATCCATCTCTGCTTTGGCCAGCCTGGATTCGAGCGCCACCTGCATGATACCGGATGCCTTGCCGGCCCTCGCATCGATATCCTCGATCACTTTTTGCTGACTGGCAATACCAGCCAGGGCATTGTCCAGAATCTGCTCAGGGCTCTCTTCGCCGTCGCTTTTCTCAGCGGCATTGGTGATCTGCGGAGTGATCGCCGTGCCGAACATCAGGGCCAGAACCAGGGCCAACAGGGGGGTAATTTTCTGGTACATGCTTAAATCCTTGCCAATAATCAGTTAATTCGTTAGTGCGCGATGCTAAATAAGTCTTGCCTGCGAGCCCGATGACCCGGGAGCGGTAGCATTCTAATCCCGGGTAACCAGATTGGGTAGCCTCAAAATCGCTTTTCTTGCGAATGTTTTGCATCGGATCGATTATGGATTATGCTCCCGACCCGGAATCGCTCTTCAGAATTAAACCTACGACAATGGAAGCAGGACATTGACCGAACACGCTTACGAATTCACCCATGCCATTACCCGGCTGCCCGCATCCAGTATTGTGCACGGCCTGCGCGCCGAGGATGTGGGTAACCCCGATCATGCGCAGATGCTGCAGGACCATGCGCATTATGTTTCGACCTTGCACGAAGCAGGGGCAGTGGTTACCGAATTACCCGCACTCGAGGCATACCCCGATGCGGTCTTCGTCGAGGACGTCGCGCTTTGCCTGCCCGGGGTGGCCATCCTGATGCGACCGGGCGCAGCTTCCCGGCGCGGTGAGGTCGGTGAAATGGAGTCGACCTTGCGCGAGGTGTATGACGAGGTGCTGAGCATTGATGGGCCCGGTTTTATCGAGGGTGGCGATATTCTGATCACGGCGAAAGAAATCCTGGTTGGTCGCTCCGAGCGTACCGATGCCGCGGGCGTGGCTGAACTCGCCGCCATCGTGAGTGACCGGGGTTACCGGCTGCGCGAGGTGATGACACCTGAAGGCGTGTTACATTTTAAAACCGACTGTTCGTTGCTGGACGCAGAAACCATCCTGTCGACCAAACGGCTGGCTGCATCCGGGTGTTTCGAAAATTATCGCGTGATTCACACCTGTGACGGTGAAGAAGCGGCGGCCAACTCGATCCGCTTTAACCATCTGCTGCTGATGCCCGCCGGTTTTCCGGCAACCCGCGAGCGCCTGCAGGCCGAGGGTTACGAGGTGCGTGAAATCAACAATAGCGAATGTGCCAAACTGGATGGCGGTATGTCCTGCCTTTCGCTGAGATTCCAGGCTGAATAGCCCGGTATTTAACCTACGTAATCGGCTATATCGACTTCGTCGATTTGAGCTTCGGCGAGAAACTTCCTGGCATATTCAAGGTAGACGCCCGACTGCAAAAACAGCTCGAACAGGTCGGGATCGATGTGCTGGTCCTTTTTCATGAAATTCATGATCCTGATCGACTCGCTCAGGGTCTTGGCCTTTTTATAAGGGCGATCCGCCGCGGTCAGGGCTTCAAAAATGTCCGCGATCGCCATCATTCTCGCGGTCAGCGACATATCTTCCCGGCGCAACTTTTTCGGGTAGCCGGTACCAATCATGGTTTCGTGATGCCCCCCGGCAATCGACGGTACGTTACGTAAATGTTTGGGGAAGGGCAGCTGGTTGAGCATGATAATCGTCTGCACCATGTGATCGTTAATCTTGAAGCGCTCCTCATTGGCGAGCGTTCCCCGGGCAACCGACAGGTTGTAGAGTTCGCCGCGGTTGTATCTGTGCCGGGGCGTGTCCAGTTTAAAATCCCAGGGGTTTTCTTCGGGGATCACCTCGCTCTCGTCGCGATAAATAATATGCTCCTCCTTGTCCGCAATTAACGCCTCCTGCGTCGGTAACTCAGCTTCGGGGCTGCGCTGTTTACGCAGTCCTTCCTCCCAGGAAACACCGATACGGTCACTCAGGGTGCGACGCCAGGTCCTCGCGGCAATCTCGTTGAGACGGGCGATTTTCTCTTCGGCCATGAATTCACCGCCTTCGTTGCAGGTCGCGACAAAGGCGTAATCGTCGTCGAGCTGAGCCAGCTTTGCTTCCAGCTCTGATTCCAGTTGCTGCGCATTACCCCCTTTGGATAACTGTTTCCAGTAATCAATTTCCGCATCGCGTTTCAATACTTCGAAGCGCATTCGAATTTCGTGTATGCGGTCATAAATGGTTTCCAGCTTGGTCGATTTATCGACGACATACTCGGGCGTGGTAACCTTGCCGCAATCGTGCAGCCAGGCTGCGATGTGCAGCTCTTCCCATTCGTCATCGGACAGCGTAAAAGTCTTGAAACGCGGATCCTGGCTGTCGCAGGCGGCCGCGGCGAGCATTTTGGTGAGCTCTGGTACCCGCTGGCAATGTCCACCGGTATACGGTGACTTGGCGTCTATCGCGCTGGCAATCAGCTCGATAAACGACTGCAGCAGGTTCTTCTGCATCTTCAGTAACTGGCGGCTTTCCATCGATACCGCGGCAAAACCGGACAGGGCCTGGGTGAAGCCGATGTGTTCGGGGCTGAGGGCATTCTTCAGGCTCTGATTTCGTTCGCTGTAGAGCAGGCATAACAGGCCGCTACCCGCATTGTCCCGGTTAGTCAGCGGCAGCACGATGGCGGTGAGGTTTTCTGCGCCCAGCGCATCCCGCAGCGACAGTAACGGATGGTCGCCAACCTGGTCTTTGCCCAACTGTTCGATAACGACTTCCTGGTTGAGAAAGCTGTCGAGAAGCCGATTGCTGCTACTGCCGTCCAGCGTTAACGCCGGCAGGCTTGTGTCGCCTGATGCTTCGCGATTGGCGAATCGAGGGGACTGTGCATTCAACTCGGTCTCGTTATCGGCTAGCAGGTAAATGACAGCGGCGTCGGCATGACTGGCCTTCATGGTTTCGTCGGTGACCCGGTCCAGCAATCGATCGATATCGGATTCACCGGACAGCGATTTGATCAGGCTGAAAAAATTACCGATGGTGACCCGCATCGTGTCCATGGACCTGGCCAGTTGATCGACCTCGAGCATGATGGAGTCGATGTTTATTTCTTCGTCAAAATTAAAACCGGCGATATCGCGGGCTTCGCGCGCCAGGATGCGCATCGGGCGCGCAACCTGGTTGGCGGTAAACCAGGCAATGGGTAGCGCCAGCAAAATTACCAGCACCATTACAATAACGCTTATCCTGCGCGCTTCGAATGCAGCTGCCAGCAGTTCCCGCTCGGGTGCCGCGATCAACAACCTGATTTGCGACTGACTGTGCGCAGTCAGTTCCCGCACGCTGCCGAACCAGCGCTCGCCGGCATGCGTAAATGGAATCACCTGCCCCGGTTGTTCGGCCAGTTGATGCGTTATATCGACCAGGGATTGCGGCAAGTCACCGATCACCGGAATCCGCTTTTCGCTGATGCGCTCAAACGGGGAACCGATGCCGCCGGTGTCATGCGACAGAACCTCTTCGTTGCCATTGAACAGCAGGCTGAAAGTCGACGCTGTAATCTGATTTTTTTGCAGCGTTTCGGTCAGGCTGTCCAGGGTTATGCTGGCGGCCACCGTGCTATCTCCGCGCGGTGAAAATTTCGATATGGTAAAGCCTGATTTGTCGACAAAAGCAAACATATAGGGCGATGAAACCTGGATTGTCGCTGATGACTCCGCGTTCTGGTACCAGGGGCGTAATCTGGGGTCAAAGTCGGTAAGGCTGAAAACCGGCTCGCCGACAGGTTCGAGCTGCTCGGCCAGAAAAATGCGCACCTGCCGATTTTCTCCCACGGTCTTATGGCTGATGTGATTGACAACAAAGAAGGCGTCTTCGGGTGCGGAAAAAACAGCCCTTGTAGCGTTATCTCTCAATGGAATTATGAGAAAAAAATCACCGTTTTTGTAACCGATGTGAAAGCCGGCGATCTGCGGGGAATCGTTGATTACCTCGGCCAGCAGAGGCAGGTGCAGCATTCTTTCCTCGAGCTCGCGAGCTTCGCTGATGGGGGAATTGGCCAACAGGCTTACTGAAGTAGCCACCGGGCGGTATTCTGCCTGAAACTGAAGCGCGAGCTCGTCGGCGGTCTTGCTGAACAGGATTTCGGTGGTATCGAAAGCCAGGTTCGAAATCTGCCGGTAACCAAACCATGCGAGGGTGGTACCGACCGCTAGAATCAGAATGGTAAACAGCGTGGCGATGTGAAGATGCAGGGGATATCGCTTTCTGGAGGTTTGACTCTTCATTAGTTATTACCAGGGATGTGTTGTCGCCGTGACCCGGCAAGTATAGCGCAACGGCAGCTATCTGGATGCTCACCCATTGTTGAATCCATCAACCTCGCGACGGTCGGATACTAGCAGATGAATTACCCGCCGCAGGCACAAACCACGGAGCATTTTTTATTGTCTGCTAAAATTACTTACCAGGTATTACCGAATATCCCTGAGCTGGAGGCTTTATGGAAACTTCTACGATTGTTACCCTGGTGGTTGTTGGCGCACTCATCATTTATATAATTTCTATTTTTAACAAGTTGGTCGCGTTAAAAAACCGCTTCAAAAATGCGTTTTCGCAAATTGAAGTCCAGCTGAAGCGTCGTTACGACCTGATCCCGAACCTGGTGGAAACCGCGAAGGGTTATCTGGCGCATGAGCGCGAAACGCTGGACGCGGTGATCAAGGCGCGTAACTCGGCCTCCGACAACCTGTCGGCCGCACAGGCGCAGCCGGGTGATGCGAAAAGCATGCAGGGACTGGCGCAGGCCGAGGGCAACCTCGCCGGTGCGCTCGGGCGTTTTAATGTCCTCGTCGAGGCTTACCCTGATTTGAAAGCCAATCATAACATGATGCAGCTCACCGAAGAGTTGACCAGCACCGAGAACAAGGTGGCATTTGCGCGTCAGGCGTTCAATGACGAGGTAATGGCGTACAACACCTACAAGCAATCTTTCCCGCAGAATTTTTTTGCCGGCCCCTTCGGCCATGCCAGCGACGCGAGCTTACTCGAATTTGAAGATAGCGCCGAGATTCAGGCCGCGCCGAAAGTGGCTTTCTAATTCCGTTTAGTCCCGTTTCAAGTTGAACTTTTTTGAAGCACAGGACCGGGCGCGAAAGAATACCACCTGGTCTATTCTGCTCTTTGTGCTGGCGGTTGCCGGGCTCGTTTTCCTGACCAATCTTTTATTGCTCGGCATCTATACCTACGCCAGTTCGAATCAGATTGCTTTCTCACTCGAAGCCCTGCAGGGCCATTACTCGTGGCAGGTGTTCGCGGCTGTGTCCATTGGCGTATGCCTGCTGATTTTCTGCGGCAGCCTGTACAAGACCCTGTCGCTATCCGGCGGGGGCGCCGCGGTTGCGGAAATGCTCGGCGGCCGACAGGTGCCGGCAGCGACCACCGACCTGCAGCAAAGGCAACTGTTGAACGTGGTTGAGGAAATGGCAATTGCGGCAGGCATGCCGATTCCCCGGGTATACCTTCTCGAAGAAGACGGTATCAATGCCTTCGCCGCCGGTCTGTCCCCGGCCAATGCCGTGATTGGAGTTACCCGGGGCACCATGACCCGCCTGAGTCGTGATGAATTACAGGGTGTCATCGCGCATGAATTCAGTCATATCGCTAACGGTGACATGCGGCTCAATATCCGGCTGATCGGCGTCTTGCACGGCATTTTGCTGATCGGATTGATCGGCGGTTTCCTGTTGCGCTCGATGCGCTTCAGCAGGCGTTCGAGGAGCAGCAGTAAAGGCGGCGGTGGTGTCGCTGTAATCGTTGCGCTGGGGCTGGGCTTGCTGATTATCGGCTACGCCGGGTCGTTTTTTGGCAACTGGATCAAGTCTATTGTCAGTCGGCAACGCGAATTCCTGGCTGATTCATCCGCGGTACAGTTTACCCGCAACAAGGATGGCATTGCCGGTGCGTTGAAGAAAATCGGCGGTAGCGCCGGTTCCTACCTCGATTCACCGGCAGCCGCACAATACAGCCATGCCTTTTTTGCCAAGGGCGTCGGCTTCCTGCTGCAATCGTTTTTTGCGACCCATCCACCCCTGGAAGAACGCATCCGCAGGATAGAACCGAGGTGGGATGGCGAGTTCCTGCAGTCCCGTGTCCTTCCTGTCGCAGAGCCGGAACCAGTGGAAGCTTCAACTTCCGCGGCCGCGAAGATGGCGGTAACCGCAGCCATCCTGACTTCGGCAGAGCAGGCGATCAGCCAGGTAGGCACCCTGAACGAGGAAAACATCGAGTATGTGCGTGAGCTCATAATCACGATGCCGCTCCTGCTCAGGGAAGCCGCACAGGATGCCTATACCGCGCGCGCGTTGATATATGCCGTCCTGGTCGACCTGCAAAAAGACAAGGCCGCGGCCACAGCGGCATTGCATCAATATGCCGATCCGAATATGCATACTTTATGCGACCAGTTTTTACCTGATCTGAAGAACCTGCATGACAAGTTTAAACTGCCGTTACTCGAGCTCAGTATTAATGCGCTGCGGGATTTGTCGCCCAACCAGTTTGTCCAGTTCAAGCAGGCGGTGCAGCAAATTATTACATCGGATAAATCGGTCAACCTGAAGGAATGGGTTATCCAGCGGTTACTGATGCAGCAACTGGATGAGCACTTCGGATTTCGCAAACCGCCGCGTGGAAAATATAAGAGCCTCGACCCGGTGACAGCCGAAGTTGAGACGGTGCTGTCGTTAATCGCCCATGTCGAGCATGGCGACGATGACGCCGCCAGGGCAGCGTTTGCTTGCGGCGCCGCCGAAGCCGGCATTGAAAAACTCGATATGCTGGCGAGGAAGGAGATCAGGCTCGACGCGATCAACCAGTCGCTGGACAAACTGGCACAACTCAAGCCGCTGGTAAAACCGCGCCTGCTGAAGGCCTGTGTCGCGGTCATTTTGCAGGATGGCAAAACCACCACCAGGGGGATGGAACTGGTGCGTACGATTTCGACCTGCCTTGACTGTCCGATGCCGCCCGTCCCGGCGTTAGCCTGACCCGTCGATCCCCGAGGCAGTGCCGAAGGCCTACCTCTCTGACCCCGTCGCCGGAGATGTCTCTATCTGAATCAGGAACCTGTCTTCTAGGCAAACCCTGTAAATCTGCGCCGAGCAGCAAAAACAAGCGGCTCGATCACCCCAAATGAGTGATAGTAACCAGTGCGGAATCTGTCATCCCGCGGCTTGACCGCGGGTTCCAGTGTTTAAAAGCTGGTCTTGCCCTGGTTTTTGAACTGGATTCCAGGTTTTACCGCAATGACAGAACTGTCCGCGAGCGCAAGCATGCGCAATGTTTGCCAGCGCCTTCTTCGATAGGGCCGAGCCTCAAGTCTCATTTCCCCGTGGCCCTGTTCGGTACTGAGCATAGATCGGGGCCGATAGCTAACCAGCAGATATTTTTCTTCAAACAGGTTAAGCTTGCCGCGTACCGTTTGCGGTGCGTTCATTAATAATAAGGGGGAGATTATGTCAGAAAAGTATATTGTCGCTTGCGATGGAAGCTCGGCTTCCGAACGAGCCCTGGATTTCGCCGTAGCAAATGCGAAGTCGACGGGGGCGTCGATTCTGGTCGCCCATGTTCTCGAGTGGTCGCCTTATTCGTTCCTGACACCTGAGGAACTCGAAGAAAGGCACAAGCGCCGGGCCGAGGAACTCGACCGCGCGCAAAAGGCCGTGGTAGACAAGATCGTCAAGTCGGTATCTGATCAAGGTGTGAAGGTCGATTCGGTGATCAAATACGGTCATGTCGCTGAAACGCTGGCCGATATCGCCAAACAGGAAGGCGCGACCCAGATGTTCATCGGCCGCACAGGTCATAGCGGCATTGCCGCGCGGGTTTTTGGATCTGTCGCCGTAACCCTGGCGCAAATCGCTCCGGTGCCCTGCACCCTCGTGCCTTAACCCAGAACAGGATAATAAAAATGCAAAACAAGAAAATTATTGCGGGAGTCACCGCTATAGGGCTGGCATTATTGTCAATTCCTGCTTTTGCTCAGTCGATAGATGAAAGCGTCAATCAAATGTTCTCCAGTGCAACCGGCTGGTTTGTGAGCTTTATCTTCAGCCCTTTTCCGGGCACCTCCTTTCCCTGGATAGTGGGGTGGCTGGTTGTGGCAGCGACAATATTTACCTTCTACTTCTTCTTTATCCAGTTCAGGGCATTTCCCCATTCGATCTCGCTGGTCAAGGGAGACTACTCGGATCCCGACGATGCGGGCGAAGTCAGTCACTTCCAGGCCCTGGCAACGGCACTTTCCGGCACCGTCGGTCTGGGTAATATTGCTGGTGTCGCCGTGGCAGTCGGTATCGGTGGTCCCGGGGCAACATTCTGGATGATACTGGCGGGTCTGATGGGGATGGCCTCGAAGTTCACCGAATGTACCCTTGGCGTAAAATATCGCAACGAATACGAAGACGGCACCGTTTCCGGTGGCCCGATGTATTACCTGACCAAGGGTTTCGCGGAACGTGGACTGCCGGGCGGTAGATTCCTGGCGATACTGTTTTCGGTTTTCTGTATCCTGGGCGCGCTCGGTGGCGGAAACATGTTTCAGGCCAACCAGGCGCATCAACAGATATCAGGAATTCTGGGCGGTTATCCCGGCTGGATCACCGGTGTGATTTTTGCTCTTGTGGTGTTCGCGGTTATCGTCGGCGGTTTGAAATCGATCGCCAGGGTCACCGAGAAAGTGGTCCCCTTCATGGGTGTCATGTACGTGGCCGCGGCCCTGATTATCATTCTTGTCAATGCCAACAAGATTGGCTGGGCATTCGGGCAGATTTTTACCGGTGCCTTTACCGGGCTGGGTGTGGCCGGAGGCATGGTCGGTGCGCTGATCCAGGGCTTCAAGCGAGCCGCGTTCTCCAACGAGGCGGGTGTCGGTTCAGCGGCGATAGCCCACTCTGCCGTGCGTACCAAGGAACCGATCACGGAGGGCTTTGTTTCGCTGCTGGAGCCGTTTATCGATACCGTGGTTATTTGCACCATGACCGCGCTGGTTATCATTATTACCGGCCAGCTAACCATCGATCCTACGACCGGCAACTACATCACCGAGGGCGGTCGCATCGTCACTGCTTCCGGCGCTTCGGGTGTCGGCCTGACCTCTGCTGCATTTGAAAGCGCGATCGGCTGGTTTCCCTATGTGCTGGCCATTGCGGTGGTATTGTTTGCGTTTTCAACGATGATCTCGTGGTCATACTACGGTCTCAAGGCCTGGACCTACTTGTTCGGGGAAGGCAAGAACAAGGAAATCACCTTCAAGGTGATCTTCTGCATCTTTGTTGTTATCGGCGCCGCGGCGAACCTGGGCCCGGTGATTGACTTTTCCGATGCGGCTATTTTCGCCATGGCGGTTGTCAATATAGTAGGTCTTTACTGCCTTATGCCTATTGTCAAACGGGAGCTCAAAAGCTACCTCGAGCGCCTCGATAGCGGCGCTATCAAGAAGTTCAAGTAACGCAATAGCGGAAATGTACCGGGCGCATCGCGCCCGGTACTGCTGTTGAAACGGGCATTTTCGAATAATAGCGACGAGGCCCACTTCCACATGTTGCGTCTAGTTGGTTGTATGCGGGGTGAATGTTCGGGCTGCCCGACCAGTTCATTGCAGTCTTCGCGTTCAGCATTGCAGACGCTAATCTCCGATGAATCAGCGGCGACAACCTGGAAAAGACATCCCTGATAATCAGTAAAGAATAACAGCCCAATGCAATGGGTTGATTAATACCGCTGGTTTTTCTGTCAACTATGACCCTTTCGAGCTAAATTCTTTTTGCCAAGGTACTCGTGGGAAAAGAATTAATACACTTTTAAATGCTCGGGATTACCTTCCCGGACTTTGACTCTCGAGTCGTACTTGCTGGTAACCGATTCCAGGCGATAATGGTTGTCACCAAGCCGATAAATATGAAAACAATCTAAATCTTTTAAACGCCATCGCTCCCATTTTCGACAGTACTGGTCATCGTCGGTGATAGTCCAGTTCCCGGAGTCGTAATGTGTTCCCTGTCGTTTTGCCACGCCTTCCATTTTCCCGCTCGGATCGTGGTACACATGGACCATGATTTGCTTATCGTTTCTTCCGGACAGGGTATTTGGCGGAATAAACTCTCTCATTTCAGCAGCGGTGATTTTTTCTTCGGCGGCTGATCCGGCGGTAAACATCATCAGCGCTATGGAAATACTGCAATAGAAGTTAGTACTCGCAAATTTACGCTGCTGATTCATGTCTTTCCTACTGAATTAAAAATCTGGAAAACCAACGGGACTTCAGATATTAACCGAACAACAGTGTGGTTGACCATCACTCACAGAGCGCTCACAAATGTCGGCCGACGCTTTTTTTCCTCGAGTTGCCAGTCGTATCCAGTACCTGCTCAAAGCTGTTTTTCGTCGATAAACGCTAAGTTTGAGAATCGGCTTACGGCCTGTCACACGAGCTGCTTTGATATCCCGGCCGCCCCGGGGTTATCCGTGTAGCTTCCGCGGAGAAACTATTTGACGGCGATGCAGGTACAGGGTGCGCGGTTTGCTATTTTGTGCGAGACGCTACCGAGAAACAGGCCTTTTAAATCGTTCAACCCGCGCGAACCCATAATTACGCAGTCAATATTTTCCGCATCGATAAGCTCGAGAATTCGATCGGCCGGATCACCAGGCTCAAGACGGGCAGTCACATCTTCGAGGCCATTATCCTCGGCACGTCCCTTTGCTCCCTCGATAATATGCTCGCCTATCTCAATCAGTAAGCGTGGTGAAATCCCTGAGTCCTGGAAAGCGGCATCCGTGGCCACGGCAATCCTGTAGTCCATCGCTTTCAGGCGATTTACTTCCGCGTTGACATGCTTTGTCAGCCCTTCAATTTCGGCAAAGCGCTGTAATGCGTCGATATTTTCGGAACGATGCGGTACATGCAATATAACTAACGCGGCATCGTATTTTTTCGCCATATCGATTGCGAGATCGAGAGCCTTGAAGGCATGATTCGAACCATCGGTGGGGCATAGTATCTTTTTAAACATGACGGGCCTCCTTAATATTTTCCAGGCTGTAAAAAGTCAGCTTACACAAATATCCATCTGTCATGTTGATGCAGCTCAAGCAGTATATAAGCGGGTGCCTGTATATATTCCGCAAGGCTGGGAAGCGCAAGCCAAAGAGAGGTTTGCTGGCCGGCCTATGCAAAAAATACTGGACGAAAATGCCTGCCGGCATGTGCCCGGAGTCTGAACAGCCGCTGGGTTTGCCAGTCCACCACCTGTTAACAGCCATACGGTCAGCGCAATAGTGTCCTATATTCACATATTGTGTTTTTTAATCGGCTGGAGCATCCGGGTGAAATCGATCTTAATGTCAGCGATACTAGGTGTTCTGGCCATAACGACAGCCTTTGCCAGCGACGGCCTGGTAAAGGATATCGTGGTTTACAAGAATCCAGAGTGCGGTTGTTGCACCAAGTGGGTAAAGTACCTGCAGGATAACAATTACAACGTCACCATCGAGCATACCCGCGACGTGCTGGCGGTCAAAAAGCGCCTCGGTGTTCCGGAAAAACTCGCGGCCTGTCATACTGCCGTGATCGATGGATATGTAGTCGAGGGGCATATTACCCACAGGGACATCAAACGGTTGTTGCTGTTTCGACCGGATATCAAGGGTATTGCGGTCCCGGGCATGCCCGTCGGTACGCCAGGTATGGAAAGTGGCAATACGGTCCAGCCCTACAATGTCATGAGTTTCGATGAACAGGGTGCTGTCGAGGTTTTTGTCGAGCATTAAATCAGGAGAATCAAGTGGCACCTGCTGACCAGCGAGACGACCAGGCTGCAGCCGACCCGATAAGCCATGTTAAAGCCGGGCCCGTCACCATGGTCTTCATTCTTGCCTTTGTCGAAGCCGTCTGCTATCTCGGTTTGTTTGAGACACTAACCGGTTATATCAGTGGAGCCACGATTCTTCTTGCCACCGAATTTTTCCACCCGGATGGTGAGGTCATCATCAAGATTCTGGTATTGGTCGCTTTTGTACCCAGCACGTTTTTATGGGTCATAGTGAAAGAGCATCTTTTCGCATGGCGATATTTTGCCACGATTTTATTCGCTATCGAGGCCGGCCTGTTGACGCTTTACATGGTTGTCGCCATCAATTTTTCGCCCCTGCCCGGAGTCAATGCGCCAGAGACCATGCTGATCGTGGTTATCTCGGTGCTCGCCCTATCGCTGCACAACGTGCATTCCCTGCAGGTGATGCCGGAGAAGGCGCAGATCGCTATCACCGGCCTGTTCGTGAGCTTCTCCAGCAGTATGACCCATCTCTGCGCTTTGCTGCGGACCGGCAAGTCGACTGCCACCGCCGCTGCGGATTTTAAAAAGCTCCTCTATCCGTTGCTTGCATTCTTTGCCGGAGCCTTTCTGGGCGCTTTCGGATTTACATCGTTGGGTTTCATCGCCCTTGCCGGTCCGATCGCTATCCTTATCGCCATGGCGGCGCACAGTCTGACCAGCAAACCGCCCGTTATGCAGAGTTAGCGCCTGAAAAGACTGCCTGTCCTGGTTCCCAGAAACGCGGCCAGGGGTATTTCTTCCTGCTTCAAGAAGCCACGCTCGGGCAAGATGCCATCGCGTACCATTTCGATAACGGCCACCACCGAAGCAGACGTTGTCCAGGCAATTGCTGTCTGCTGGGCACCGACAATTTCAAGCGGACGATAGCCATGCACGAACTCCTTTCGTTGCAGGCGTCCGTCTATTTCACCTTCGGTAGAGACGTGAATGTAAACCACATCGTCTTCTACCGGGGGTTTGGCGTTTACGAGAATTTCTCCGGCGATGTCACGCTGTTCGCGCATCAGCAACTCATGAAAGAAAAAATTCATCAGGTCCATATGGCCGGGATATCGAATGGTCTTGTAGTCGATGTTATCGACCTTGCCGAGATAGGTTTCACACATGGTGCCGAGGCCACCGGATGTGGTAAAGGCCTCCAGTTTGACACCATCTATATAAAGTGTTTCGTGCCATTCCATCGGTGAGACCCATTTGTGCTCACCTTCTTCGATTACCTCGCAATCGTTAAGGTATTCGTTGACCACTCCTTGCGGTGACCAGTTGAATGCATACGCCAACCTTCCGGTGGGGTGTTGTGGCAGGGCTCCGACCCGCATACGGATGGAGCGACACTGGTCGAAAACTGCCGCATGCGACGCACCGACGATGCCGACAAAACCCGGCGCCAGCCCACATTGCGGGGCCATCAATCCCTTCGACGTGGCGCTCAGTTCGATAATTGACCTGGTTGTTGGCACATCTTCGGTCAGGTCGAAATAGTGAATGCCCGCCGCATGCGCCGCGCTCGCCACGTCAGTGTTCAAATGATAGGGCAGGCAGGATAAAACCGCCTCGACCCGGGCAAATTCTGCAGCGAGGGCCCGGGGTGAAGTCAGATCCGTGTTTTTAACGGCAAAGGGCAGTTTTTCGCGAGGTGTTTTTACATCGTAACCCGTCACATTAAAACCGGAATCATGCAGCAGCTTTGCCGCCAGTCGGCCAACTTTTCCAAGCCCGAGTACTGCAATGTTTTCAAACGACATGACGGCAAGTCCCTATATATCGAATTTAATGCCCTGCGCCAGTGGCAGCTCACGTGAGTAATTGATGGTATTGGTCTGGCGGCGCATATAGCCTTTCCATGCATCGGAGCCCGACTCCCGCCCCCCGCCAGTGTCCTTTTCACCACCGAATGCGCCACCAATTTCTGCACCGGATGGCCCGATGTTGACGTTAGCGATGCCGCAATCCGAGCCGGTGGCCGAGAGGAACGCTTCGGTTTCACGCACATCGGTGGAAAATATGCATGATGACAAGCCCTGCGGTACGCCATTGTGCAGGGCTATGGCGTGATCAAGATCGCGATATTTCATTACGTAAAGAATCGGCGCGAAGGTTTCGTGCCTGACGATATCGGTTTGCTCCGGCATTTCGGCGATGGCAGGCGTGGCGTAGTGCGCAGCAGGATACTCACTTTGCAGAGCCCGGCCACCGCCATGTATCCGACCACCATCCGATTTTGCCTGCTCGAGCGCCTGCTCCATCCCCGCAAAAGCGTCGCCATCGATCAATGGCCCGACAAGCGTGCCATCGACTAGTGGATCGCCAAGCGGTAAACCATCGTAGGCCGATTTGAGGCGAGGAATCAGCTGATCATAGATATCTTCATGCACGATCAGTCGCCTGAGCGTGGTGCAGCGCTGACCGGCAGTACCGACCGCAGAAAAAACGATAGCCCTCAGCGCCATTTCGAGATCGGCGGAAGGCGCCACGATCATGGCATTATTGCCGCCCAGCTCGAGAATGCAGCGGCCAAATCGCTCGGCAAGCTTTTGCCCGACGGCGTGTCCCATTCGCGTGGAGCCGGTGGCCGAGACAATGGCCACGTCGCGACTACCGGTCAGGACTTCCCCGGTATCGCGCTCACCAACGATGGTCTGGATCAAGCTCTCCGGTGCATTGCCGAATTTCTGCATGGCGCGCTCGCAGATTTTCTGCGTGGCCAGGGCTGTCAACGGTGTTTTTTCCGAGGGTTTCCAGATCACCGGATCACCGCAAACGAGCGCCAGCGCGGTATTCCAGCACCAGGGTGCTACCGGGAAATTAAACGCGGTGATGATTCCGCACAGGCCCAACGGATGCCAGGTTTCACGCATACTGTGTCCGGGCCGCTCCGACGCTATAGTCAAACCATAAAGTTGACGCGACAGCCCGACAGCGAAATCACAGATGTCGATCATCTCCTGCACTTCACCGAGACCTTCTTGGTAAATCTTGCCACACTCCAGCGTGACCAGGCGGCCCAGGTTTTCCTTTTCTGCGCGTAATTCTTCGCCAATTAAACGGACCAGTTCGCCGCGTTGTGGGGCAGGGGTGCTGCGCCACGATTTGAAGGCGTCGACGCCCTGGCCAATCATCGCCTGAACGTCGTCTTTGCTGTGTGTTTTCAGGCGCGCGATTTCGCTCCCGTCTACCGGGGTATGAACGGTGAGCGTTCCGCCGGAGAGTTCAGCCGCGCTGAACCCGGCTGCCTGGAGAATGTTTGAGTGAGACATGAGTCAGGGCTCCTCTGCAATTAACGGTCAAATAATCAGGCACCATGCTAACAGAGAAGGGGTGGTCTTAATAATCCCGCATGCCATGGTTTGTGCAGCGCGGATCAGGTAACTCTGCGCGGTGGCTTTTGTATGAGTTCCTGCTGGTCGATTGAATGGCCGCAATCGGATAGCTGTCATTCAACTTCAACCAAGCGACAGTTGCCTTGTGCCCAACGCAATCCCGGTAGCATTTATACGAGTGGCGATCTCCGGCCTCGCGGGAATTTTGAGTTTCATACCCTGGAATTGTGAAAATCTCGCGTTTAGGCCTCTTGTCCAAAAATTCATGATAATTCAATGAGGGGATTGACAGTTGCGAGGTCTCCCGCAGGAATTCATCGCAAACAGGCCTGGATGGTACTGACCGCCCCCTCGGCATAGAGCTGCTTTAGACAGGCACAAACTTCTGTCCTGAAGCGATCGTGATCCGACAGATCGCCAAATACTTCGCAGAGACTTAAAAGCGCTCCAGCGTCGTCACCTCCTTCCTTCGCCTTCTGGATGAGGGTGTCGGCAATCGGATCACGAACCGGAATGGGGCTCCCTTTCTCCGCCGCTCGGCCCAGGAAGCGCATCCAGCTTGCAACGCTGAGTGCGGCAGTTTTGATGGAGCCGCCAGTTTTGAGCTGATCGCGGACGGTGGGGAGAATGAACTTGGGGAACTTGTAGGACCCGTTCATGCAAATCCTTAGCGCCTCGTCCTTTATCGCAGGATTTCCAAAACGTCTCACTACGGTTTTCCTGTAGTCAGCCAGATCGACACCTGGAACCTGGTCCAGATGCGGTGTCACCTCCTCATTCAAAAACTGCGTCAAGTATGCGGTGAAGAGAGGCTCGCGGACAATTTCGAAGATGTATCGGTGCCCCGCAAGGTATCCGAGGTAAGCGATAAGGGAGTGGCTCGCATTCAGAACCCTCAGTTTGATTTTTTCGTAGGGAGCCACATCCGCGGTGAACTGAACTCCCACCTTTTCAAGAGCGGGACGATCACTTGAAAATTTGTCCTCGATCACCCATTGAATATACGGCTCGCAGACGACGGGGCATTGATCTTCAAGGCCGAACCGCGCCCTCACAAACGCTCTGCTTTCGTCGGTGGGAAGCGGAGTTATCCGATCCACCATGCTGTTCGGAAATGCCACGTTCTCGTCGATCCATGCAGAAAGCCTGGGGTATACTTCGTCGCAGAATGCGAGCAGGGTGTGCTTGCTGATGCTGCCATTCCCCTGAAAGTTATCGCAGGACATAATGGTGCAAGGCGGAACATTGTTCTCCATTCGGCGTTTCAGCGCCTGGCTCAGGTACCCGAAAATGGTCTTGGGTGTTAAGGGGTTGACGAGGTCATGCCGAACGTCGGGGTGTTCGAGGTTAAGCCCCGAGGTTCTCTGGTCGATATAGTATCCCGCTCCTGTCACGGTGAGTGAGATGATCCTGGTTTCGCGGGCAGCCAGTCTCTGCGTGAACGCGTCTACATCGTCATGACCGAGGACGTAATCTGTCATCGATCCAATGATGCGGGCCTCCGCATGTTCGTCGGCGCGTTCGACAAGAGTGTAAAGACAATCCTGGGAGTTCAACGCCTCCTTCAGGGCGCGGTCTTCCTCTCTTATTCCCGAGGCACAAATTCCCCAGGAGAGATCCCCGGTCTCCGATAGAAGACGGTCCATGTAATGTTGCTGGTGTGAACGATGGAACCCGCCCGCACCGATATGAACGATGGAACTCTTAACCGAGTTTCTGTCGTAGGCAGGCGACGATACACCCGGAGGAAGAGTGCCGGCGAGGAGTTTTGCTGTTATCTTGTCTGTCATCGTCGTACCTCGGTTTCGTCCTGGTTACCGGTTCCCACCTTTCTCGATCGACACCGAATTCTCCATCCGGTCCTGATTACTGCTGAACGAAAGCAGTTTATCACTTCCTGTTAGCGGACGCGCAATAGTGAAAATTGGGATGCGGAAAACGTCCAGCAACAGCCATTCGATTTAACGAATCAAACATCGAACGATTAGCCAGATTCATTTTACGTTATGGCAGGCTCTCCTGGTGTTTATTATATAATTGTGCTCATCCCGCACTAAATCTTAAAAACGTGTCCTGTCCACTTGTATCGATGAGCCACCCGCGTGCGCACGAGCAGGACTGGATCCAACCTCAATGCGGTGGTTACTCGGGTACGCACGGGCTTTGGCGGCGCGGAAATTTCAGTTTGCAGTGTCGGATTTTAAAGCGTGCCTGCGGCAAAGGTGTCACAGGCTTTCAGCGATCCCTTTGATAATCCTGTTTTGAACCAGGCCACGCGTTGCCCGGAGCTGCCGTGGGTGAAGGAGTCCGGGATTACGTATCCCCGCGCCTGTTTTTGCAGGCGATCATCTCCAATCGCACTTGCCGCGGCCAGGCCTTCCTCGATGTCGCCTGACTCCAGAATTTGCCTTGAGCGCCTGGCATGATGTGCCCAAATGCCCGCGTAGCAGTCGGCCTGTAGTTCCTGTTTGACTGATAGCCGATTCGCTTTGACTGAACTCAGGCCTTTTTTTGACTGCTGAACTTTTTGCGAAATTCCGCGCAGGGTTTGCACGTGATGCCCGATTTCGTGTGCCAAGACGTATGCTTGCGCAAAATCTCCAGGCGCCTCATGCCGGTTTTTAAGTTCGTCAAAAAAACTGAGATCGATATAGACTTTTTGGTCAGCCGGGCAATAGAAGGGGCCGATTTGTGCCGAACCGGTACCACAGGCGGTTGATACTGCCTGGCGAAATAGAACCAGCCTTGGTTCCTGGTAGCTGTTACCGGTTTGTTTGAATAATTCGTTCCAGGTATCTTCGGTATCTGCAAGAACTGTGGAAACAAATTCGACGAGTTGTTTTTCGGCCTCGCTTTGTTTCACCGGCTGACTGCTGGAGCCAGTTTGACTGGTCTCAAACCCAGTGCCTCCGAGGAATCGCTCAAGATCACCACCGAAATAGCTGTACCCGCCAATTAAAGCGACAACGACGAGTGTCCCCTTGAAGCCTAGAACTCGGAACACGAGCGGTAGCAGGCGAACGATACCGCCGGCACCTAGCCTACCCATGCTGGGCGCCCGCATTCCGCGTTTATCTTCAATATTGCTGCTTTGTCGTCGACCGCGCCAGCGCATAACGATTTCCTGGAATTAATCTATTACTCGGAATTTACTTCGTTTTCAACTGATAGGAAAGAGCCATAGCCTCTTGACAGAGATAGTTCTAGTTAGAGACCATACCAGCCTCAGAATAAACCTGAAAATACTTAAGAAGAAGACATGGCCGCAAAATTTGAAACCTATAAAGATAAAGCCGGTAAACACCGCTTTCGACTCAAGGCTGGAAATGGCGAAATAATACTCACCAGCCAGGGCTATAGCGCGAAGGCAGGTTGCGCGAATGGTATTGAATCGGTTCGTAAAAATGCAACCAATGCTGCAAATTTCGAAAAAAAGGATACCTCATCTGGCAAGTTCATGTTCAATTTGAATGCCACAAACCAGCGAGTGATCGGCACTAGCCAGTCTTACAACAGCGCGTCCGGCCGGGACAATGGCATCAAATCAGTGCAGAAAAATGCACCCGACGCGAGGATTTTAGAGGAAGCCTAGTTCGTCAGCTAGCTAACGAACTGGTTTAGCCCCAGGGCGGGTAAGGAACGCCCTGGGCGGTTGGTGTCGTCAATCACGTAAAACGTGCATTCGATTCCAGCCCGGCGGGCTTGCGCGAAAGGTACTTGCTGCCATGTTTATGCACGATATCGTGTACCTTTTGTGCGTAATCAGGAATCCAGAGTCCTCGTTCACTTCAAGAGGTCCAAATTTACCTGGTGGGGGTCTTTTTTTATAAGTGGGTATTGCGCAGGTATTGGGGCCAGGCCTTGCGAATTACAGGTGAAAAATGTAAGTCCAGACCCCTGTTGCCCTTTCCTGAAAGCGGACTCCTGGCGAGCCCTGACAGGAGACAATCTTTGGCCAGAAGCTGATCCCAGAATGTAGGATACGCTTTAAAAATCGCTGAAGTAACTTTGTTGAAATAAAAGAGTGTAGGCGTATCATTTTGGCTAGAACAATAAGGATATCACCATGACCCGGGAGCACCCCACTGCTAATAGCAGGCTATTGCAAAAACTTAATGCCCATATTAACGAAGACCAGGTATCCAGCTCTATCTCCCGATTGACCAAAGAGGTAGAGAAAATTGAAACATTTAGTGGGCGCTCATTGCATACCATTAAAATGCGTAACGAAATAGCGATGCTGGAAGCTAAGTTAGCTTATTGTAATGACCAGACCAACCTCCGAAAAAAGGTATTTCACAAGATAAAAACCGAAAATTAAATTAATCTAATTATCTGTTTCCCGGTAGCTGACACTAAAAACTAAGAGTTCAGAGACGCCCTACGGCCATCAGCGGTTACTCAGTCAATAAAGGTGCAGCTCACCCATTCGTAGACCAGAGCATTGAAGCGGCCTGATCGATCTTGCGTCCAAATTTCAGTCGGCGTAGACCCGCAGGAATGTGAATGAACACTGGAAAGACGGCCCAGGAGAAAAGCACACCCATTAGAATATAGCGGTAGCCATCAAGAAAACCGGGTTCACTTTTACCGAAGATTTCTCTGGTGTCGTTGCGGTAGGCGTAGCCGTTGAATTTACCTAAACGACCGTCGTCTTCACCGGCGACGACGACATAGTCACCGTTTTTCAGTATCCAGGGCTGCCCGACGTTAAGCTCTATAACATTGTTTGCGCCCTGAATTTCAAATTGAACATTACGGACGTCAATCGCCCTGTAGGTTCGAACTGTACTCTCGATTTTGCGTAACATTCCAGTCATTCCAGAATAAAGTTTTCTTGTTCCTATACGCCCACGAAAGAAACCCGCAGGTACCTTTTCGCGGCGATGCATTATCGACAATAATTAGCAGCTTTCAACAGGTTTTATTCAATAATTCGATCGTTGATAAATTGTTCTCATTTGGCACAGGTCTGCTATCCTGGCCCTCTCTCCAAATATAGATACTCAGATTAGCTTGCTGGGCTTCTCGAATCGGCCAGGAACTGACCACAAGTCTTTAAATTCAATAGTTTCTGATAGTGTTTCGGGCATCTCCAGGGACAGATTACTTATAATCTGATATTTTCTGGGATTAGGTTTACTGTTTCCGCAATTACACAGGTTAAAAAAAATTTCAGGAGTTTCAAAATATGTCAATTTCTCGTCAGCATGCTAGCCAACACGCAGCTGCCTATACCAAAGCCTGGTGTGAGCATGATGCCGAAGCAGTAGCATCTTTATATTCAAGTGACTCCGCCGGAATTATTATCAACGACGGTGAGCCCTGGGTTGGTCGAGCTGGAGTTGCTGAAATGGCGCGTGGTTTTATTGCCGCTTTTCCAGATATGATTTTGTACATGGATTATTTTCATTCCTCCGGGACCCATTCAGTATTTCACTGGACGTTGGAGGGTCACAACACTGGTGCCGATGGAACCGGAAATTTTGTCCGAATACCGGGGTGGGAATACTGGCGCTATAGTGACGATGGACTAGTCGCGGCCTCGCTGGGCCATTTTGATGCCGAAGATTATGCGAGACAAATCACCGGAGTTTAAACAACTGTTCCTTATATTTTCATGAAAGTGTTAGCTAGAGTAGTCGCTAGCTGTCGCTGATTTAGGGAATCTGAAAGCCTGTGGTCTCCAAAGGAGACGCCCGTAGGCGTGAGCTGTGCTTCTCGAAACGGCCAACAACGGACTCCCGAAACGATAGCCGTCAACATATAACACGTGCAGAAAATTTAATCTTCAGGTTGTGCTGGCTTTACATCAAGACCGGCTTTGCGTAATCCATCCATTATACTTTCAATAAATTCCACGGGCATGCCGCGGGCGCGATACGGTGCGCGGGGATCATCAGGATAGTCGGGGCGCAATTCCAGTAGGTGAGCTAATGTTTTTTCTGCCTGATCCTGTTCACCATTCATTGCATAGGCCGCAGTCAGACTAGCCTGCACGTAGTAGTTACCTGGCAGGTTCATCTTCAACGTGGCATCGCGTGACTCTTTGTATTCACCTTTGGCGTAGTGATCAAGACCAAAAATCCCATGTAGCCAACTTTGATGTTTTGGATTAAGCAGCATAGAGCGAGCAACCCATTCCTTACCCTGCTCCCACTGGCCGGCATATCCCATCCAGGTGCCGAGATCGGCCAAAACGAAAGCATCATTCGGGTTCAACTTTATTGCGCGTTCAGCGAAGTTCTGAAATTCGACCCGGTCCTGACTGGTCATCTGCGTGAGGATTGCAAGCGCATAATAGGCATCCGGGTTGTCGGGATCGAGATCTATAGCACGAGTTGCCGCGTCACGGCTTAAACTGGCCCAATTCGGAGGGGTGTCGATGGCATATTTTTTAGTCTCTATATAACTGAAGGCTAACCTGGACCAGCCGAGTGAATAATCTGGATCGCCCTTTACCGCATTTTCAAGGCAAGCGCGAGCTTTACGCTGACGCTCCGGCGCAAATGTCTCGTAGAACCAGTAGGAGAGTAACACGCATTCGTAAGCCTTAAGATTCTTCGGGGCCTTGCCCCGAATGTCACTTTGAACATCGGCATTGAACAGGGGTGCATCGGCTGATCCTACTTCAGCAACTACCTTTTTTGCGATCTCCAACTGAACCTCAAGGACGCTGGCCGTACTTAAATCTCGATCAAAAGGGCCGGGTGCATCCAGTTGACGACAGGTCGCCGCATCGGTAAAAGTAGTGGTAACACGAAGGTCTTCACTCGAACGACGTACCGTACCTTCCAGAATATAGTCAGCCTGCAACTCGTCTCGAATTTTCGCGCAGTTCGCCTCTTTGCGAAAGCTGCTCACAGAACTCTGTGAGATTACAAAAAGATTCGAAAACTTCGATAACTGGGCATTGATGTCCTTGGTTAATCCGTCACTAAAAAACACATCCTCCTGGTTGTTAGAGAGATTTTTAAATGGAATTACCGCAATCCTGGGGCCTGTTGGCACTGATGCTTTATTACGATCATTGACAAAGGCATTAAGAATGACCGCTACTACGACGATTACTGCGGTGCCCAGCGCCAACTTCTTTTGCCAACTTAAACCCGATCGGGACATCCGTTTGACACTTTCGGGCGGCCAGCACCATACACTGACAGGTTTGGCGATGTTCTTAAGCCTGTGTTGACCGGCATTGGCAAATTCAGCTTCCAGCTTGCCCGTTACCTGTTCCGCAACCTGGCCCGTTATGCAGATCCCGCCGGCTGGCGCAAGCGCCTCCAGTCGAGCCGCGATATTGACACCGTCACCATAAATTTCCCCGCGATCCTCGATTACCTCGCCGAGATTAATTCCGATGCGAATCAATACCTGTTGTTCACTGGGAATACCCTGGTTAAGCGAGGTTTGACGGGTTTGCACTTGAATGGCTGCGTTGACACAGGAAACAACGCTTGAAAATTCTGCAAGAATGGCATCACCGGCATATCGCAGTACTTTGCCACCTGCCTGCTGAATAGTTTGTTGCGCGAGGTCGAGCAGATCCATGACAGCTTGATGAGTACCCAGTTCATCACTGCCGGTGAGACGACTGTAACCCACAACATCGGCGTAGAAGATGGTCGTGAGCTTGCGTGTTGTAGTCTTCTCTTCCATTAGAATTTAGCGTTTTAAGAAAATAACGAAACGTACAGCCCGCCGTCTAGGGTATACCTTTTGCCATAGCCTATCCACCAACGAGTGGAAACCTATAATTCCATTTTACGCAGGAAATACAGCTAATTTCGATGCAGTAAGAGTCTCCTTTGGGTCGTCTATTGCCGCTGATGCATGGAGATTGAGCGGCGGCTTTCTCAATAGCAAACCCTCAAAAGTTCCATACAGGCGGCAACCTCCGGCCAGTTTCGGGCTTTCAGAAAGAATCGATATCAAATATTTCTTGTAACCATAAAGTTACTTCACATCGACTTTGAATTCTGACGCACTGCGCGCTTCCAGGTCATACTGGTATCGAGTCGTATAATTCACATGGTGCCCATAGGTATGCAGCGACAGGGTTACATTATCGCTCTCGTTGCGTACCGAATGTATACCGCCGTTACGAATACAAACCAAGTCTCCGGGGCCGGCGATTGACTCTTCCTTTATTTCCAACTCTGCATAGTCGAGCTTGTTTCTATCGTCCAGACGCTTATAACGGATATTTCTTTCAGACCCCTGCACTCCAACTACGATAGCCCAAGTTCCATGATCATGTGGGCCTACTCCCATTCCTGGAGTCCAGGATGCTGCAAGCACGGCCAGATTGTGGTCTTCTTCTTCATGCAGCAGAAAAGCGCTAAAACCGGTTTCTTCGTCGGGGGTAAAAAACCGGTCCTCGATCCAGCTATCATCAGCAGCCAATCGTTGCGCGAGCGGGCCGACCTGATTAAATATCTCGTCCTCGTCTTTTGTTTCAGCGGTTATCCTGCGCAAATCACTTACATATTGCGCTACTGAATATTGTTCCTGCATAACAGGACCTCCGATTAGTGTATTGTTTTGAAGAGCAATGTAATTGTATCGCTATTAGATAACGATATCATTCGGCAACAGGCAGCATCGACAAATCGACGAAAGAACTCGGTTGCCGGTCGCCTAAGCTGCCGCTCAGATTTACCTGGTAGGCTGCGAGTTTCGGCCATAATCAGACACTCCCTCCTAGCCTGACTCGAAACTATCCCCACGTCCTGTGATAGCATTTACAGCGACAAATCAAAAACTGGATCATCATTGGACAAGGACCAACTCTCTAGCAAGCTGGCTGTTATCCTGCACGCCGATATCGTAGGCTCGACAGTGCTTGTACAAAAGGATGAGCGCGTGGCTCATGAGCGGATGCAAGCAGTATTTCGGCGCTTCTCTGACAAGATTACGGCCTATGGCGGGAAAGTGCATGAAGTACGTGGCGATGCTCTTGTGGCAGAGTTTGAGCGAGCTTCTGATGCTGTGTCGGCAACACTCGCATTTCAATCAGAGAACAGCGAATCGAATGAAGAGTATACAGATGAAATTCGACCGGTAGTGCGAGTTGGAATTGCTTTGGGCGAAGTAATTATCGCCGATAATACGATTACGGGTGCCGGTGTGGTGCTCGCTCAACGGCTGGAACAGCTTTCGGAGCAGGG
>CALDDP010000161.1 GCA_937936805.1 uncultured Gammaproteobacteria bacterium
CATCGCGCTACTCAAAGTATTGGCGGTGACCTGGACGGCGTCGTCATCACGGTACCGGCTTACTTTGACGATGCGCAACGCCAGGCAACCCGCGACGCGGCGACCCTGGCCGGGTTAAATCTGTTCCGCCTGTTGAATGAGCCCACCGCGGCAGCTGTCGCATACGGCCTCGACCGGGACGCTGATGACCTGATTGCCGTTTATGATCTCGGTGGTGGTACCTTCGACATCTCGATTCTGCGGCTTAACAGGGGCGTTTTTGAAGTCCTGGCAACCGGGGGAGATTCATCGCTGGGTGGCGATGATATGGATCATGCGCTGGGAGAGTGGATCATCAGGCAGGGCGGGTTTGCCGATATCGATGCCAGAATGGCGCGTAATATCCTGCTGGCTGCGCGGCAAGCCAAGGAAAAGCTCACTACCGCCGCATCGGCCGACATTCTGATCGACTATCAACAGCAGCAGTGGAGTGGAACGATCGATCGACACCAGTTTGATGAATTAGTGCAGCCACTGATCCAGAAAACCCTGACTGCCTGCAGGCGGGCTCTGCGAGATGCCGGAATCTCTAAAAACGATATCGGCCAAGTGGTCATGGTCGGTGGTTCGACCCGCGTACCTCTGGTGCAGTCGACGATAGGCGAGTTTTTCGAGCGTGAACCCATGTGCGATCTTGATCCCGATAAGGTTGTCGCCATCGGCGCCGCGATACAGGCTGATATCCTGGCTGGAAACAAGCCAGACAGCGATATGCTCCTGCTCGACGTGCTGCCGTTATCGCTCGGTATAGAAACCATGGGTGGATTGAGCGAGAAGATAATCAATCGCAATACTGCCATTCCGGTGGCTCGGGGGCAGGACTTCACCACCTTCAAGGATGGTCAAACGGCGATGTCCATTCACGTGGTGCAGGGCGAACGCGAACTGGTCTCGGATTGCCGGTCGCTGGCGCGCTTTGAACTGCGGGGATTTCCACCGATGGCCGCAGGTGCTGCACGGATACGAGTCACCTACCAGGTAGATGCCGACGGCCTGATGTCGGTTACCGCCGAGGAAACCACCAGCGGAGTTAGTGCGGATATCGTGGTCAAACCCTCGTACGGATTAACCGATACGGAAATCGAATCAATGCTGCGGGCTTCGATGCAGCACGCGCGTGAAGACATCGAACTGCGCATGCTCAAGGAGCAACAGGTTGAAGCGAGGAGGGTAGTCGAGGCTATCGATGCCGCACTCGCACAGGATGGAGAGGTTTTGTTGAGTAGCTCGGAAATAGCACGCATTAATGAGCATCGAGACAAACTCGAGGCAATGATAGAAACGGGTTCCGCGGATGAGCTCAAACAATTAATCAAGGCGATTGAAGATGCAAGCGAGATTTATGTCGCCAAACGTATGAATGCGAGTGTTCAGCAGGCGCTGACAGGTAAACAAATTGACGAGGTTGATGTTTAATGACCAGACTTACTATATTGCCGCATGATGAAATCTGCCCGCAAGGCGCGGAAATCGATGTCGAGCCCGGTATCAGTTTATGCGATGCAATGCTGCGCAATGGCATCGAGATTGAGCACGCCTGTGAAAAGTCCTGCGCCTGTACCACCTGCCATGTATATGTACGTGAGGGATTTGATTCGCTTGAAGAGTCGACCGAGGACGAAGATGATTACCTCGACAAGGCCTGGGGTCTCGATATGGACTCGCGTCTCAGTTGCCAGGCGGTGGTGGGGGATGAAGACCTGACCATCGAGATACCAAAGTACACCATTAACATGGTGTCGGAAAACCACTAGGAGCAAATCATGAGCCTGAAATGGACAGATACACTGGACATCGCCATAGAGTTGGCCGAAACGCATACCGACGTCGATCCCCAGTACATTCGCTTCACCGATCTACATGCCTGGGTTTGTGCGCTTGAAGACTTTGACGACGATCCCAATCGATCGAATGAAAAGGTTCTGGAAGCCATTCAGATGGCCTGGATAGACGAGGCAGATTAACTGATCAATATTTAGACAATTTGTTGACAGAAAAATGTCGGTTTTTCGACACACTTTACCCGCGGAATCAAGGACTTTTGCACCGTTTTTAACGTTGTTTGCACGACTATAATAAAAAAATATGAAATTTTTTTTTAAATGAAGCAAAGCCTATAATCCCCTTATATACAATAATTTAATCCCTATACTTAAAGTAAGTTCTCCTAAAAACATTGTGAACTTGGTCACACTCCTCTTGCAATCGTATCTCGTTTCGGTAAATTAACTACATAACCCACTCATTAAAAGAAGTGGATAAAGCCCTGAAATAAAAGCACTTTTTAGTGTCTTGGGCACCTATAACCAAAGCCATTCCTGAATGCAATATTCAGGTAAGAAGACATTAGAATCCGGAGAGAGAATATGAGCAACGTCGCATATATCAGTGAATTTACGTCTGAACAGCAGTCCTACGCGGAGCCTTCGCAACTCAAAACCTACCACGACGCCAGAAACCGGATTATCTGGCTGCTGATGAAGGGTGCGCCGCGTCCGGCGTTCACATTAAAGCTGCTGAACGAAATCACCAGTCAGATCAAGACCGTCAAACAGGAAATGGCGGAGAGCAATGGCGAAAAATACGATTTTCTCGTTCTCGGTTCCGATATCGAAGGCGTATTCAACCTGGGCGGTGATCTTGATCTGTTCTGCCAGTACATCCGTGACCGCGACAGGGACGGTCTGCTCAGCTATGCCAGGCTTAGTATCGATCTCGTGTATCAAAACCTGGTTCATTTTGGCGAGGACATGACGAGTATTTCGCTGATTCAGGGCGATGCGTTGGGCGGTGGTTTCGAAGCAGCGTTTTCCGCCAACGTCGTGGTAGCCGAACGCGGCACCAAATGCGGCCTGCCCGAGGTTCTGTTCAATATGTTCCCCGGCATGGGCGCTTTTTCGATGCTGTCGAGAAAAATCGGTTTCGCAGAAGCGGAAAAGATGATCATGAGCGGCAGCGTTTACAGCGCGGAAAAACTCTACGAAATGGGCCTGGTCGATATACTGGCGGAGAAAGGCGAGGGCGAAGTCGCGATTTACCGGTACATCCAGTCTACCCAGAGATCGAAAAACGCCTATCGTTCGATGCAACAGGTCAAGGATATCTGTAACCAGGTAAGTTATGAGGAGTTGATTAACATCGGCGGAGTCTGGGCGGACGCCGCGTTAAAGCTCTCTGACAAAGACCTGCGCATGATGGAGCGCCTGGTCCGGCGGCAGAACAATCGCGTGCAGGAGAGTGCCTAGCAGGCTAGCGCTCGGGTAACTTCTTCGGGTATATGTTGTCCTCTTCGGCCATCGCTGCATTGTTTAATGCAGCGATGGTTTTTTCAAAAACTTCTGCGATCCGCTCGCTCATCTGCTGAATCTTTTTGCTGCCCATATCGTAGGGCTTTAACGCTTCCCCTTCCTGGCATACCTCTGCCAACCGGTTGGCACCCAGTTCGGTCGACGAGCCCTTGAGCGCATGCAGGCTATCACGGTAACCGATATAGTCGTCATGCGAAAATTTCTCGATATTCTGCACGTGCTGTGCGCCTTCCTTCTCAAAGTTTCTTAGCAGCGTCTTGATGAAATCAGGATCGTCGCCGAGCACGTCGAGTTCCTGCAAAACGATATTGTCATACCATTCGGATTCGATGTAGTTGCTGCGTAACCCTGTCCTGGATTCCCACGGCGTCGGTACTTTCGCCGTCCTCGCCCTGCGGATATTTTTCGACAAAGTAGCGATACACTCGAGCAGTCCACGGGCGTCGATCGGCTTGGTAAGGAACTGGTTGGCGCCGGCAGCCATCGATTTTTCCCGTGCCTCGGGCGTGGCATCGGCGGTCAGCATGATGACCGGTAACTGACCGCTGGTGTCCATGAAGCGCAGCGACTGCACCACTTCGACGCCCGAGACCTCGGGCATATTCATGTCGAGGATGAGCATGTCGATCTGGTCAAGCTCGTTGGACAATATATCGAGCGCTTTCTCACCAGTATCGACGATGCGTACTTTATGACCCGCATTGCGCAGGATACCGTCGATCACCTGCTGGTTTACCTGATTGTCTTCCGCGACCAGGATGTTCAGCGCCGATACGCCGGCCTGCCTGGCGTAATGCTCGGCCATGGTTACGATTTTGCTGTCGTTCAGGTTCATGCTCTGCGCCGCATGCAATGCGTTGAACAGAGGCCTTTTCTCCTCGGCATTGGCGATAGTCGAGATGTAGTCATGGTTCGAGCGGTTGGCGTCAATCATGGTATCGGATGAGTTAATCAACACCATGGAGGTATTTTCCAGCAAACCCTCGGATTTCACCATTTGCGCGAACTGAACCGCGTTGATATCAACCAGGCAATTTTGGTCGACCACAATCGTCTCGTAGGGGTTATCGTCATCGTCCGCCCGGATCATCTGCGACAAGGCCCGGCTCGAAGTGCGTACCCAGTCGAAATTGACCTGCCAGTTTTTGAGGGCAGGCCTGATTATACTGGCGGTATCCTCGCTTGATAACAGCAATACATGATTCTCGGAAATACTGCTTTCGGGGTCGGTACTCGCCAGGAATGGCAGTTCAAACCAGAAAGTGGATCCCTTGCCAACTTCACTGAAAGCGCCGATTTCACCATTCATCAATTCGACCAGGTCCTTTGATATCGTTGTCCCAAGACCCGTACCGTCGAATGTTCGACTGGTGCCGTTGTCGGCCTGGGTGAAATCGTCGAAGATTTTGCCGAGATCATCTTCGGCGATGCCGATACCGGTATCGACGATTTCGAAACGGATACGGGGTGTCGACACGGTGCCTCCGATCAGGCGCACCGACAGGATGACCGAACCCTTCTCGGTGAACTTGATAGCGTTATTAACCAGGTTGATAAGCACCTGGCGCAGGTGTTGTTGATCGCCCTTGAGCGCAAACGGAGTTTCCGGGTCAAAATTGCAGGACACCGTCAGATTCTTTTTCTCCCCCATCGGCGCGAGCATGAAAATTACGGAGTTAACCAGCCCGTGCAGGTCGAAATCCCTGGATTCGATGATGATCTTGCCGGACTCGATCTTGGCTATATCGAGCACGTTCTCGATCAGTTCAAGTAGGGTATTGGCCGAACTGTGCATCGTGTTGACGAGTTCCTGCTGCTCGCTGTTCAGCCTGGTTTCGCGCAGCAAATCGCCCATCCCGATGACGCCGTTCAACGGTGTTCTGAGTTCGTGCGACATATTGGCGAGGAAGCGGCTCTTGGCCTCGTTAGCCTGCCGGGCCATGTCTACCGCTGCGTGTAGTTTCTTGATGAGGAAACCGGCGTAAAGCGGCAGCAGACAAATTGTCAGTAACAGGCTGATACCAAAGATCTGGTGTTGCTGCCAATAATCGCCCCAGATTATGACACCGGAAAAGCCGAGAATGGCGATCATCTGGGAGATGTAGAGGTTGGTGAGGCCGAAGCGAAAGCCGTTGCCGAGGATAACCCACAGATAAATCAGGAAAAATGGCACAGTTTCCGCACCAGAGTGATACATCAGCCACGACAGCATACCCATGTCCAGCACTGCGCCGCAAATACGTCTGAACTGCGATTTTGTCGGATTGATGATAATTGCAGCAATAATCGCCAACGCAGACGTGTAATAGACGGTACCCATCATCCCGGCCAGCGAAGTGAAGGTGCTGAAGAAGGTTTCATCCTGGTCCCAGGGGACAATGATGTAACCAACGACAATAAAACCAATCGCAAGTCTCAGCTTGGCCTGTTCTGGTTCAGAGTCACCGGTACCTTTCAGTCTTTTGTTTAATCGACTGAAAAAGCCGGATTTTGTCTCGGAGGGGGTCATCTAAAGGAATGGTGTCGGCAGTTAACCATCGCTGAAGGTTTTATGGATCCTGGTAATGTCGTCCAGGCGCTCGAAAAAGGCTTCGACGCAAATCGGGTCGAATTGAGTGCCGGCATGCTTGTGCAGATAATCCTGCGCATCCCTGGCATCCCATGCTTTTTTATAGGGTCTGGTGGAAACCAGTGCATCGTAGACATCGGCCACGGCAACTATGCGCGCAACCAGCGGAATATCCTTGCCGGAAATACGATTTGGGTAGCCGGTACCGTCAAAACGTTCATGATGATTGAGCGCAATAATCGAGCCGGTCTGGATATAGCGTGACTGGCTATTGGACAGGATCGAATGACCGATAATCGTATGCTGTTGCATTGTCATCCATTCCTGCTGCTCGAATTTGCCGGGCTTGAGCAGAATAGTGTCCTGAATACCAATTTTGCCGATATCATGCATCGGGGCAGCATACTCAATCTCATCACACTCCTTCTCACTGAGTCCGAGGGCTTCGGCTATTTCACGCGAATACTTTGCCATGCGCACCACGTGATTGCCGGTGATTTCGTCGCGATATTCGCCCGCTTTTGCCAGCCGCAGCAGGGTTTCGTGTTCTCGTGAAACGATTTGCTGGGTCGCCACTTCGACCTGGCGAGCCAGCCAGTCAGCCCGATCCTGAATAATGGATTGCTGTTCGTGTAACTTGAGCAGGTTGCGACAACTGGTACGGCATTCGATCTGGTCGATAGGCCTGGTCAGGAAAGCCGTAGCGCCGGCTTCCAGCGCGTCGTAACGCACCGATTTTTCACTCACCACGGTAATCATCATTATCGGTATATCCTGGCAGGCAGGCTTGTTGCGGATCTGTTTGATTAACTCGACGCCATTTATTTCCGGCATGCGATAATCGGTAATGATCAAATCAGGATGGTTATGGTCTAACCATTGCAATGCCTCCAGCGGATTATCGAACGAGTCGACACTGACCTCTTCTTCGGCTTGCTGAATGATTTTAGCGAGGATCGTGCGTCCGGTAGATTCGTCATCAACAATCAGTACCTTACGTTGCCGTCGCAGAATGCTCAGCCGGCGGGCGTTTTCGTATGGTTCTATGTTTGAATCCTTTGGTAAAACGGTCTTGCTATCTGTACTTGAAATCAATTATCTCACCCCACATTGATTTTGACAGGAGCGACATGTTAGCAATATCAATAACTTATGTCGCTTTTCTCATTGTTATTATATGAACTGCGTCACTACGCAGAATCACTGTTTATAGTTAATTATTCAATATAATCAAGTTGCTACGGTGCTTTTTTGATAGATTAGATGAATCAATATAATGACTGTAAATAATTCACTTTTTCGCATTTTTTATGGGGATATTACAATTCGATCGCTTGCCATCACAATCCTGCTATGGTCCTGCCTTCCGGCGAGCGGCGCTACAGCAGGTCAGATAGTCGACCTCAAAGCCGGGCAATCCGTTTACCGGGTCGAACTCGCCGTTACTCCAGCCCAGCGTCGCC
>CALDDP010000162.1 GCA_937936805.1 uncultured Gammaproteobacteria bacterium
TCGATCTGCCGCTGGATTTGCTCGAACATCCACTCGTGGGACTCACATGACAAGTATACCCGGTAATTTTATCGCGACTCCTGAGCTATTGAATGACCAGGTAATACTGGTAACCGGGGCCACCGGGGGATTCGGCAAAGCGGTTTCGACCGCGCTGGCCCGCCACGGTGCCACGGTTATTTTACTGGCCAGGAATTTGCGCCTGGTGGAAGCGCTCTACGATGAAATCGAGCAGGCTGGCGGCCCTACTCCGGCCATTTACCCGATGAATCTCGAAGGTGCGACCGAGCACGACTATGCGGAACTGGCAAACAATCTCGAATCCCGGTTAGGCCGACTGGACGGCATGATTCACTGTGCCGCAACTCTCGGCGCGCCCACCGTGTTTGCGCAGAGCGACGCTACCACCTGGTACCAGGTTCACCAGGTAAACCTGCATGCCCCTTATTTGCTGACCCGCTCCTGCCTGCCATTATTGAGTAGCGCGCCCAAAGCGTCGCTATTGTTCATGATCGACGATAAACCCGGGGCCTACTGGGATGCCTACCAGGTGAGTAAGCAGGGACTCGCGGCCATGGCCGGCCTGTTGGCACGCGAATACGAAGGCAGCAACCTGCATGTCAACTGCTTCAATCCCGGCAAGACTCGCACCGCGCTGCAGCTACGCGCTTACCCCGCCGCGCACAATAATGATCAATTGCCGCTTCCGCAGGAGCATTTAAATACTTTCCTTTACCTGATGAGTGCGGCAGCAAAGGAAAATGGGCAAATTTTCTCGCCCTGAACTCAGCTCAAGCAAAAACTACTGGTATTCGAAATAGAACTCGGATTCATCCAGGCAGCGCTGGAGTTCGAGCAGGCATTGCTCGTCCGGTTTCAACGACCAGCCACCCTGGGTGCGCAACTGGTAGGCATAATCCCCGCGGTGCATATGAAATACCACCGGCATTGCATCGCTGGACTGGCAGTCATTAAGCACCCTGATCAGGGTATCGATTTCCGCCTCACCATGCCCGTTTAAACGGATATGCAGCGCGCGCGCGTTTTCGGCACGAAAGTCGTCCAGTAACTGCACCCTCGTTGCGCGTAATTTGATGCCGTTATTAAAATCATCGTAGGCTATGCCGCCATCGACCACCCACACCAGATCTTTTTGTATGATCGGTTCCAGCTGCGCCAACATGTCGGGTTGCACGCGCACATCGACCCGGCCACTGCGGTCGTCGAGGGTTACGAAAGCTTCGCGCCCGCGAAAGCTGTTTCGCATGCGTATGTCGACGACCAGCCCGCAAATCCTGGCATCCTGCTCTTTTTGCCTGAATCTCTCGCCATTACCGCCATTATCGAGTCGTTCGAGCCACTGCCCCAGCCGGGTCGGCGCAAACTGCCTGATTTCGGCATCGACCATGGCTAACGGGTGCCCGGTAAGAAATAACCCGAGCGCCTCTTTTTCCAGTATCAGGCGCTGCTTTTCGTCCCAGGCCTGGCAATCTGGCAGGGCCCGATCCGTTTCGGTTACCGGAGATATGCTGTCAAACATGTCGTTGATACCCGCATTGACATTAGCCTGTTGCTGTTCGGCGGCCTGTATCGCGTAAGGTAGATGCGCCATTAGCGCCGCCCGATTTTCGCTGAAACAATCCATCGCACCGCCCTTGATCAAAGCTTCCATCAGCTTGCGACTGGATTTGGCGGAATCGATACGCCTGCAAAAGTCATCCAGCGACTGGTAGTCACGCTCTTGTCTGATGGCGATAAGACTTTCGATCGCCGCCTGGCCCACACCCTTGATTGCGCCGAGGCCATAATAGACCGCGCCATCTTCACCCGCGGTAAACTGGTAATTCGACAGGTTGATATCGGGCGGACGGATATCCAGTTTCATATTGCGGCAATCATCGATCAAGGTGACAATTTTATCGGTGTTATCCATGTCCGCCGAAAGTACTGCCGCCATGAATTCTGCCGGGTAATGGGTTTTCAGCCATGCGGTCTGATATGACACCAGCGCGTATCCCGCCGAATGAGATTTGTTGAAGCCGTAGCCGGCGAACTTTTCCATCAGGTCGAAAATATAAGTCGCGGTCGAGGCGTCAACCTCGTTGGCGACTGCCCCGTCGGTGAAAATAGCGCGCTGTTGCTCCATTTCTTCCGCCTTTTTCTTACCCATCGCACGGCGTAACATATCGGCCCCACCCAGGGTGTAGCCCGCCAGTACCTGGGCAATCTGCATGACCTGCTCCTGGTAGAGAATGACTCCATAGGTGGGTTTCAAGATGGTTTCCAGCGCCGGATGCGGGTACTCGACGCGGGACCGGCCGTGTTTACGATCGATAAAGTCGTCGACCATGCCCGACTGCAGGGGTCCCGGCCTGAACAGGGCCACCAGGGCTATAATATCTTCGAAACTGTCAGGTTGCAGACGCCTGATTAAATCTTTCATGCCGCGCGATTCGAGCTGAAATACCGCGGTGGTCTGGTAAGCCTGTAACAGTTTGAAGGTCTCGGCATCGTCCAGCGGGATGCGTTCGATTTCGAGCATGTCACCGCTACTTCGCGCGTTAATCGCGCGCACCGCCCAGTCGATGATGGTCAGGGTGCGCAAGCCGAGAAAGTCAAACTTGACCAGGCCTACCGCCTCGACATCATCCTTGTCGTATTGCGACACCAGGCCGGAGCCCCCCTGCTCGCAATAGGTAGGCGTAAAGTCGGTCAGGTTGCTGGGTGAAATCACCACGCCACCGGCATGCTTGCCGACATTACGCGTAAGTCCTTCCAGCGAGCGAGCCATGTCGAGCAGCATCGTGACTTCTTCTTCCTGCTGATACATTTCGAGTAAGGCTTCTTCCTGCTCCAGCGCCCTGTCCAGGGTGATGCCTACTTCGAACGGCACCAGCTTGGCGATGCGGTCGACAAAGCCGTAAGGATGCGACATCACCCTGCCGACATCCCGGATTACCGCTTTCGCTGCCATGCTGCCATAGGTAATAATCTGTGATACCTGGTTGCGACCATAATGATCAGCGACGTATTCGATAACTTCGTCGCGCCGATCCATACAGAAATCAATATCGAAATCAGGCATGGATACCCGCTCCGGGTTGAGAAAGCGCTCGAACAGCAAATCGTAGGCTAGTGGATCCAGGTCGGTAATATTTAACGCGTAGGCCACCAGTGAACCCGCACCTGAACCGCGTCCCGGCCCGACGGGTATAGCGTGTTGCTTGGCCCATTCGATAAAGTCCATGACGATCAGGAAATAGCCCGGGAACCCCATCTCGATGATGACATCGAGTTCGATCTGCAAACGCTGGTAATAGGGTTCGCGATCGAGTGCCTGCCCGGCAGGCAACTGGTCCTGTAGAAATTCGAGTCGTCGCTCGAGGCCCTGTGCGGACACATGTCCGAAATAACTGTCGGTGGTATATCCGTCGGGGACGGAATACTCCGGCAGATATGCCTGGCCCAGTTCGAGGCGCAGGTTACAGGCGCTCGCAATCGCTACCGAATTTGTTATTGCCGCCGGAATATCGGCAAACAACTCAACCATTTCATCGGCTGAACGAAGGTACTGCTGGGGCGAATAGAGTTTGGGCCGTCGTTCATCATCCAGCGTGAAGCCGGTACAGATGCATACCCTGACTTCATGCGCCTCAAAATCGGCTGCGTCGATAAACCTGACATCGTTGGTTGCTACTACCGGTACCTGTAATGATTCAGACCATTTAACCGCCTGGCCGATATAAGCCTCTTCGTGAGCGCGTCCGGTGCGTTGCAATTCGAGGAAAAAACGTTCGCCGAAAATTTCTCGCCACTGCAGCAGACAGGTTTCGGCCAGTTCGGTATTCTGCATTCTCAACGCCAGCCCGATATCGCCCTCCAGGCAGGCGGACAGCGCGATCAAGCCATCGTTCGCGTCACGTAACCAATCGATTTCGATAGTGGCGCGATCGGCGGTCTGACCTTCCAGGTAGGCGCGCGAAATCAGCTGTTTCAGATGCAGGTAACCCTGCTCATTCTGTACCAGTAAAACCAGGCGGCTCAGGGTTTCGGTGCGTTCAGGGTGGTGCACCCATACATCGGCGCCGAATATGGGCTTGACCCCCATCGACGTTGCCGTCTTGTAGTGTTTGACCACCGCGAACATGTTGTTGAGATCCGTCAACGCGACCGCACCCATACCTCGCTCACGCAGTTTTTGCACCAGTGGCTTCAGTCTTATTGTGCTGTCCTGCAGCGAATACTCGCTGTGCAAACGCAGATGAACGAAACAATTACTCATCTAAAGTAATTCCCTTACCGGCCTGAAACTGCGCCTGTGCACCGGCGAAACGCCATGCTCTTTTAGCATGCGGCGATGAAGTTCGGTTGGATAACCCTTGTGGCGGGCAAACTGGTACTGCGGGTACAACTGGTCCAGTTCGAGCATCTGGCGATCGCGATATTGCTTGGCCAGTATCGAAGCGGCCGATATGCAGGGTTCGGACATGTCTCCGCGGACAATCGCCAGCATCTGGTAACCATCCAGCCGGGGCAGCCGGTTGCCATCGACCAGCACCTGACCGGGTTTTAAATCGAGTCCCAGCACCGCCCGCTTCATCGCCAGTAAACTGGCCTGCAGAATGTTGATTTCATCGACTTCGAGCTGGCTGGACTCGGCGATAGCCCAGGCTTTGGCGCGTTGTTTGATCTGCAGCTCCAGTGAAGCCCGCCGGGATACTGAAAGCTTCTTCGAATCGGTTAAACCGTCAATCGGATAATTCTCATCAAGGATGACCGCTGCCGCAACCACCGAGCCCGCCAGGGGCCCCCGACCGGCTTCGTCGACGCCTGCGACAAGCTTCGCAATTGGGATTTCATCCATATATAATGCGCCGTTTCATATTCACCCCGGTCTCTATGTCACAATTGTTCAAGGTTGCTGTTGTCGGTGTTGGTCACCTCGGCAAATGGCACGCAGACAAGTATGCCTCGGCGGCTGATTGTGAATTGCTTGCCGTGGTAGATACCAATATTGAGAATGCCAGGGATATCGCACAAAAACATGGTGCTGATGCTTACTCCGATTACCGCGATATCATCCCGCTGGTCGACGCGATCAGCCTGGTGGTACCAACTAGCCTGCATTATAAAATTGCACGCGAGTTTCTGGAAGCGGGAATTCACTGTTTAATCGAAAAACCGATAACCGAGTCGATCGCCGAGGCCGAAACACTTATTGAAATCGCTCGCGAGAACACGCTGGTACTGCAGGTTGGTCATATCGAGCGCTTTAACAGCGTCATGATCGGTATCGCAGAGCGCCTCGATAAGCCCCGTTTTCTCGAGTCGACCCGGTTGGCCCCGTTCACAACCCGCGCCACCGATGTCAGTGTTATCCTCGATCTGATGATTCACGATATCGATATCATCCTTGACCTAATCAGCAGCCCTATCCGGCGGATTTCGGCGAGCGGGATTCCTGTGCTCTCGGACACTATTGATATCGCCAATGCGCGAATCGAATTTGAAAATCATTGTGTTGCCAACGTCACCGCCAGTCGCATTAGTCGCAAACGCGAACGCAAGCTGCGCATTTTCCAGAAAAATACCTACCTGTCGGCTGACCTCCAGGACAAGCTACTCGCGGTAAACCGTAAAAGCGATCTCGACAACGAGGATGGTTACAAGGATATACGGCACGAGGAATTTCGCTTCGAAGATAACGATGCACTCAACCTCGAAGTTCTCGATTTCATCAACGCGATAAAAACCGGTGGTCGCCCGAAGGTTGATGGCGAAGACGGCAAGCGTGCGCTTGAAACCGCAATTGCGATTACCAGACAAATTAAAGAATCCTTATGAATATACCCATGGTTGACCTGAAGGGTCAGTACGAATCGCTGCGCCACGAGATAGACGACGCGATCCTGCAATCGCTCGCCGAAACGCGCTACATTCTTGGCCCTAACGTGCAGGCCTTTGACCGGGAGGCTGCCGATTACCTGGGCGCCCGACATGCGATCAGCTGCGCCTCCGGCACCGACGCGCTGCATCTGGGGCTACGCGCGGCCGGGATCAGCCCGGGAGATGAAATCATCACCAGTGCCTTTACCTTTATCGCCACCGGAGAAGCGATCAGTTATATCGGCGCGGTGCCTGTTTTTGTTGACATCCAGCCAGACAGCCTGAACATTGACCCTGAAAAAATTCGCGCAGCGATAACCGCTAAAACCAGAGCGATTCTGCCGGTACACCTATTCGGCCAGCCCGCCGACATGAATGAAATACAGGCGATTGCAGATGAATTCGGATTGCTGGTCCTCGAAGATTGTGCCCAGTCTTTTGGCAGTCGTTACCAGGGTAAAATGACCGGTACGATTGGCGCAGTTGGCGCGTTCAGTTTTTTCCCGAGTAAAAACCTGGGCTGCTACGGTGATGGCGGAATGATTACTACCAATGATGACGAGATCGCGGATCAGATCAGGCTGCTGCGTAATCATGGCAGTAGCCAGCAATATCACCATGATGTCATCGGGTATAATAGCCGGCTCGATGAATTACAGGCGGTTATATTGCGTATCAAGCTCAAGCATATCGATGACTACAACCAGCGTCGCCTCGAAGTTGCCAGATTCTATAACCGGCTCCTGGCAAACAGCCGTTTCAGGACACCCGGCATTGCGGATGACCGGGATCACATATTCCACCAGTACACGGTACTGTGCGATGGGCGCGACGCGGTGCGTGAGCACGTCATCGGCCGTGGAGTTGCCTGCGCCGTTTACTACCCTGTTCCGCTACATCAGCAAAAAGCGTTTGCCGACAATGCACAAGCCATTTTACCCGTCACCGAGTCAACCGCCAGTCGTTGCCTGTCGTTGCCAATATTTCCGGAAATGAGCGGACAACAGATCGAAACTGTTTGCGAGGCTGTCCTGAGCGCCTGATGAGCCAGGCACATGTCATGATTCTGGTCGGCGAAGCTTCCGGCGATGCGCATGCCGCCGAATTTGTCGAGCAGCTCAGGCTCGAGCAGCCCGACATCGAGCTCAGCGGCATGGGCGGCCAGGCCATGCAAAAAGCAGGTGTCGACGTTTTCTTCGACTCTTCGATAATCGCGGTAGTCGGTCTGGTCGAAGTCCTGCACCACTGGGGCGATATCAAAAAGGCGATGGAAATCGTCAAGCGGCATCTCGACGAGACCCGCCCGGACCTGCTGGTACTGGTGGACTATCCCGAGTTCAATCTGAAAATGGCACGTCATGCCCGGCAACTGGGAATCAGGGTTTTGTTTTACATCAGTCCCCAGGTATGGGCCTGGCGACCAAAACGCATTCACAAGATCGGTAGCCTGGTCGACTATATGGCGGTGATCTTCAAGTTTGAAAAGCAATACTACGAAAGTGCCGGTATTCCGGTCAGCTTTGTCGGGCATCCGCTGGTTGACAAGGTTAAGGGCGCCAGCGACGCGCAGACGGCGCGCAGGAAACTGGGGATATCCACCACGGCAAAGGTAGTCGGTCTGTTCCCGGGCAGTCGTCGCAGTGAAATTACTCGCCTGCTGCCGGTTTTGTTTGCCACGGCACAACTGATGCAGACCCGCGATCCTGCGCTCAGCTTCCTGTTGCCGGTAGCCCCCGGCCTCGATTGTGCAGCAATAACAGAGCAGGCAGCCGAAAGCGGGCTCAATATAGTCGTCACCAACGATCAGCTATACGATGTGATTTCGAGTTGCGATGCCATTGCAACCTGCTCCGGTACGGTCACACTGGAAATCGCCCTGCTCAATATTCCCATGTGCATACTGTGTAAGATATCCTGGCTATCCTATTTGATCATGCGCCGGCTGGTCACGATTCCACACATCGGGCTCGCCAACATCGTCGCTGACGACTCCGTGGTGCGGGAATTTTTTCAGGCTGATGTCAACCCGGAGACGTTGAGCGGGGAATTGTTCGAGTTGATCGATAATCGGCAATACAGGGAACAGGTCAAGTCCGGGCTGGCTCGGGTGCGGGAAAATCTCGGTGCCGGTGACGGCGCTCGTAAAATGGCGCAACTGGTCTTGTCACTGTTGCACAATAATGAATTGGAAAACGTTGCGGAGGAATAATGGGTACCAGGGGACATTCGGAAGGCATCACCATGAGCGGCGGAGGACTGTACTCACTCGCCACGATCGGCGCGAAACACGTTATCGACGCCGCCACGCCGATGGTAGTGGCAGCGATCAATGATTTACCGCAGCAAGCCTTTGCCGACGGGTTTACTTTTTCAGATATGGGGACTGCCGATGCGGGAACTTCGTTGTCCATGATCGGCAAGGCCATTGACGCGGTTTCCGCGCGCGCCCCGGATACGCCGGTTACCGTCGTCTACTCGGATCAACCGCGTAATGATTTCAACGCGTTGATTGCCAATGTTTATGGACTTGGTCCTTTCGAAACTTACCTCGAGCGTCGCGATGATATCTTCCCGATGGTTTCAGGTACGACATTTTACAAACAGATCGTACCCAGCGGAACCCTGGACGTAGGATTCTCGGCGACTGCGATGCACTGGCTGAGTGACAAGGTTTGCAATATTTCCAACCATGTACAGGCGGTCGGTGCACGGGGTGAAGAGCTGGAAGCATTTCGTCGCCAGGCGCATAAGGATTGGCGGCAGATTTTGTTACACAGGGCACGTGAATTGAAACCGGGCGGCAAGCTGGTGCTGATCAACTTCGCGCGTGATGAACAGGGCCGCTATCTCGGTAATACGGGCGGCGTCAATATGTTCGAAACCTTCAATC
>CALDDP010000163.1 GCA_937936805.1 uncultured Gammaproteobacteria bacterium
GGTAACAAATACACCTACCAGATGGACCCGGGCAATAGCAATGAGGCGCTGCACGAAGTCGCCCTCGATATCGATGAAGGCGCCGATATGATCATGATCAAACCCGGTCTCCCCTACCTCGACATAGTGCGACGGGTCAGCGAAGAACTGCAGTTTCCGACTTTCGTCTACCAGGTCAGCGGCGAGTACGCGATGCTCAAGGCCGCAGGCCGGAATGGATGGATCGATGAAAAGGCCTGTGCGCTGGAGGCGCTATTGTCGATAAAACGTGCGGGCGCCAACGGGATTCTGACCTATTACGCAAAATCAGCGGCTGCCTGGCTGCAGGAAGCGCAGTGACCCCAGCCGATCAGGTCGATCGCTATGCCGTGGTTGGAAACCCGGTCGCCCACAGCCTGTCACCTCGAATCCACGCCAGCTTCGCCGCGCAAACCGCGCAAAGGATCAGTTATGAGGCCATCGAGCTTCCAGTCAACTCATTTGCAAGCGGAATTCGCGATCTGCAGCAAAGGGGGTTTAGCGGCGTCAATGTCACAGTGCCTTTCAAACGCGAAGCCTGGGAGCTTTGTGATCGCTTAACTGAGCGGGCACGTGATGCCGGCGCCGTGAATACGCTGAGCTTCCTGGAAGATGGCGGTGTCAGCGGAGACAATACCGATGGTGTCGGCCTGACACGGGACCTGACACAAAATTTAGGCGTAGCCATCGAACAACAGAACATCCTGCTTCTCGGCGCCGGCGGCGCAGTGCGGGGAGTACTCGGTCCGATCCTGGCGCTGTCGCCGGAACGCCTCACGATCGCCAATCGGACGCCGCAAAAAGCAGTCGCCCTGGCGCAGGATTTCGAACAGTTTGGCGAAATCCATGCTCTGGCCTATGAAGCCCTGGGTTCAGCAAGCTTCGACCTGATTATCAACGGCACCGCTGCGGGCCTGAGCAATCAGATTCCGCCAATCACAGACAGTGTGCTGGGCGAAAACGCGGCCTGCTATGACATGATGTACAACATCAGCCAGGCAACCGCTTTCGTCGACTGGGCTTCCTCTCGCGGGGTTAAACAAGCCTTCGATGGTCGGGGCATGCTGGTGGAGCAGGCCGCTGCGGCATTTCACGCCTGGCGCGGCATCCATCCCCGAACCGCGGAAATCATAAAATCATTGGGGCAGTAACCAACTGACCGGTCCTACTGCACAAACCCGGACCTTAACCCGGCTCGATCAGGCACGCATTTTTTCACCGGCAGGATCATAAAGCGGCGCACCGATTACCTTCGCGGCGTACATTTCACCGTTGATCTCGATATCGAACGTGGTATCCGCATGTGCCAGATCACTGGGCACATAACCGAGCGCCATAGATTGCTGCAGATGATGGGCATAGCCACCCGAGGTAACATAACCGACACACTCGCCATCCTTTAGTATTGCCTCATCATTAGACACGTCGATATCATCAGTATCGATCGTCATAGTCACCAGCTTTATCGTCGGCCCGGTATCACGTTCTTTGACCGCCGCCTGCTTGCCGATAAAATCCTTGTCCCAGTTAATGAAAGCATCCATGCCCGACTGCGCCGCGGTGAAGTCGGGTCGAAAATCGAGCGTCCACACGCCCCAGTTTTTCTCCAGGCGCATGCTCATCAAGGCGCGAGCACCATAGTGTCGCAAACCGAGATCATCACCGGCTTCGAGAATCGCCTGGTATAGCTTGAGCTGATACTCGGGCTGTACGTAAATTTCATAACCCAGCTCGCCCGAGAACGACAAACGGGTGAGTAGCGCGGGCACGCCGGCGACGAAAGTTCGGCGGATGTCACGAAATCGAAGCGCTTCGCCGGACACATCTTCACGGCAAAGCCGCGCTAGCAGTTCGCGTGATTTCGGCCCCGACAGGCCGAGGCCATGATAGCGACTGCTTTCATTGCGGTATTGCAGGTCATAACCATCGAGATGGCTTTCGAACCAGCGGCGATGCATTTCCTGCGCCGCTCCCGAACCGAAGATCATGAATTCCGTCTCACCCAGGCAGGCAATCGTCAAATCACCGTAAAGCTTGCCCCTGGGGGTCAACATTGGACTCAGGCTGATACGACCGGTCTGCGGGATATTGCCCGCCATCACGTAATCGAGGAATTTACGGGCATCGGGACCCGTGAACGAATGCTTGGCGAAGTTGGCGATTTCGACCACGCCAACATTTTCACGCACGGCTTTGACTTCGCGCGCCACGTAATCGTGTGCACGTGAACGTCGGAAAGTCGGTTCTTCATAGGCATCGTCCGCACCATCCGCGAACCAGAGGGCATGTTCGAGTCCAAAGCCGTCCGCCCAGACCGCTCCCTGCGCGGTCAAACGGTCGTAAATCGAGGTAGTGCGCTGGCCACGTCCCTTGGGCAGGGTTTCATTGGGGAAGGTCAGGATAAAGCGACGCTCATAATTTTCGGTCGACTTGATGGTGCCGTAATCGGGAGAGGCATAGTCGCCAAAGCGCGCAATATCCATCGCCCAGACATCGATTTCAGGCTCCCCTTCAATCATCCATTCGGCCAGGCATTTGCCGACGCCGCCAGCCTGGCAAAAACCCGCCATAACGCCGACCGCTGCCCAGTAATTTCGCATACCGGGCACCGGTCCGATCATCGGATTGCCATCGGGGCCAAAGGTAAACGGTCCGTTGATCATATCCTTGATACCGGCTTCGGCCAGCGCAGGAATGCGCTCGAAACCGAGCTCGAGACGTTCCGCGATGTGGTCGAGCTGCGGTTCGAGCAGCTCATGACCGAAATGCTGCGGCGTACCGGACACCGACCACGGTGTCGCAACCGGCTCATAGGTTCCGAGTAACATGCCCTGGCCCTCCTGGCGAAAGTACATATTACCTTCGTAATCGATACCGGCCGGCAGGCGTTCCTCGCGCGCTTCGATCTGCGGGATCGCTTCGGTGATCAGGTAATGGTGCTCCATCGGTTGAACCGGCAGATTCAGGCCCGACAAATGCCCGACTTCGCGAGCCCACAGTCCCCCGGCATTGACGATGTGTTCGGCATTGATCGTGCCGTCAGCGGTCACCACATCCCAGCTGCCGTCAGGGCGCTGATTGGTCTCGATAACCGCCGCATGGGTATGGTAGCTGGCGCCCAGTTTCTTCGCCGCCTTGGCGTAAGCATAGGTTACGCCGGAGGGGTCGATGTCGCCATCGAGCGGATCCCACAAAGCCGCGATATAACGTTTCGGATCGATCAGCGGATGCAGCCTTGCGACTTCCTCGAGCGAAATAAATTCCTGGTCCAGGCCCATGTATCGGGCCTTGGAGCGCTCGCGTTTGAGATAGTCGTACCAGTCCTTGTTCGAGGCCAGGTAAAAACCGCCGGTGCTATGCAACCCGACCGACTGGCCCGAGAGCGTTTCGAGTTCCTCGTAGAGCTTGATGGTATAACCCTGCAGGCGCGAAATATTGGGATCGGACGATATGGTGTGAATCTGTCCGGCCGCATGCCAGGACGAACCCGAGGTCAATTCGTTGCGTTCCAGCAGCACGCAATCCTGCCAGCCAAACCGGACCAGGTGAAACAGGATCGAACAGCCGACCACGCCGCCGCCGATGATGACTACCTTTGCATGTGATTCCATCTTTTACCTCTGTTTGCTAGTACCAGGCATCCGGTATTTCTGATTTTCGTTTATCGACATAAGCACACAGCTCTTCGTCTTTGGCTTCGTCGAGGGTCGGTGCAGGACAATCCCTCAGTAACTGCTTCCAGCGTTCGTACGCACGTCGAGCCATGTCTTTGCCACCATCCTCTTCCCATTGTTCAACATTGTTACTGTCCGACAGGATCGCATCGTAGTAGGCAGTTTCATAGTTCGCCATGGTATGCGCGCAACCGAGAAAGTGCCCGGCCGGTTCAACTTCAGCGTAGGCATCGCGGGCCATTGCATTATCGTCGAGCGCAAGCCCTCCCAGCATCACCTGGTAGGCACCGAGCCGGTCTGCATCCATGACCAGCTTTTCATATCCGGTGCAGAGTCCGCCTTCGAGCCAGCCCGCTGCGTGCAGGATGAAATTGGCACCTCCAAGCGCAGTGGACAGCATCGAATCCGCACTTTCGTAGGCAGCCTGCGCATCGGGTAACTTTGATGCGGTCAGCGAACCGCCACAACGCAGCGGCACCCCGAGCCGCCGCGCCAGTTGACCGATGACCAGGTTCGAAATGACCGGTTCCGGCATGCCGAAAGTCGGCGCACCAGTGCGCAGACTCATCGAAGACAGGAAGTTACCCATGACGTAAGGCGCACCGGGGCGTACCAGCTGGGTAAAGGCACCCACCATCATCGCCTCGGCAAACGCCTGTGCTATCGAGGCCGCAGTCGTCACCGGTCCCATCGCGCCACCCAGAATAAAGGGCGCTACCACCAGTCCCTGGTTAGCGCCGCAGTAAACCTGCGCCGCCTCGGTGACGACACGATCCACCAGTAGCGGCGAATTAGTGTTGACGTTACCCATGATGACGCAGTTTTCTTCCATGAAATCGGCGCCGTGCAGAATCCTGGCCATATCGACCGAATCCTGGGCGCGGCATTTCTCGGTAATCGCACCGAGATGCGGTTTGTCGTTAAACTTCATGTGCGCGTACACCATATCGAGGTGTCGCTTAGATACCGGCAGGTCGCAGGGTTCGATGATCACCAGCCCGGAATGATGCAGGCTCGGTAACTGTGAAACGATTTTCACCAGGTTCTCGAAATCCTGGTAGCTGCCGTAGCGACGACCGCCCTCGAGGTCGCGAACAAACGGGGGACCATATACCGGAGCGAAAACCTGCGAG
>CALDDP010000164.1 GCA_937936805.1 uncultured Gammaproteobacteria bacterium
TTTCACCGCCATTCATGCGCAGTCTCAGGTACCCCGGCAAGCCATGTTTATGACCATGTCTGAGCGCATGCAAGATCCAGAACAGGTACAACGGAAAAGACAGCAGGCGATATCCTGAACCCGGCGGGCTTGCGCTTATATTTTGCCCGCTCACGGGTAAAAGGGTGCTTCGCCTGGCGGGCGTGTTTTGAAGCGTTGGTGTATCCATATGTAATTTTCAGGATACAGGCGCACATACTTTTCGATCGATTGATTAACCGCACTGGCATCCTTGAAATCATCACCGCTGGGGAAATCCTGCAACGGAGCATCGATATGAAGAATGTAGCCTGAGCCATCTTTTTTGCGTTCGGGATAAAAGGGCAGCATCGCTGCTCCCGAGGACCTGGCCAGGCGTGAGCTAGCCGTAATCGTGGCCGTGGGAATGCCCATGAAAGGGACGAACACATTGCGTTCGCGCCTGAAATCCTGATCCGGGGCATACCAGGTCGGTATTTTGTTTTTGATACCCTTGATCAACTGACGGGTATTCTTGCGCGAGACCGTGTTGACGAAGTAACTGCTGCGCCTGGTGAAAAGAAAGCTGTCGAACAGGTCGTTGCGCTGCGTGCGATACATGACCTGGAGAGGCATGAAAAGAGCGAACAGGCGTCCGCTGATCTCCAGGCTGGTGAAATGCCCGGCCAACAGGATAGCGCCGCGGCCGCTGTCGAGCACCGCATCGAGATGTTCGCGTCCCCTGATTTCGACCAGTGCTTCGAGTTTCTCGTCTTTCCACCACCAGCACATCGCCATTTCGACCAGCGATATACCTAAATTCTGATAACAAAGGGCCTTGACGCGGTCTCTCTCGCGTTGTGTTTTCTGCGGAAAGCAATGCGCCAGGTTGATATCAACGATGTGTTTGTGCCGACCGGAAAGCAGGAAAATCAGGCGCCCGAGCAGGCGGCCAACAAACAGCCCGGCCCGGTAAGGTAACAGGGATATCAGGCGCAACAGGCCCAGAACAAACCACGTGGGCCAGTATTTCGGGGAATAGTAATCGCTCGCCTTGAATATTACCGAGCTCTTTTTACCCATCGATTACTGCTGGATCAGTCGACGATTAATTTCAAACAGGTCATCTTCCTGAAGGATGCCGGCGGCCTGTCTCAGCCTGAGGCTGTTGAGCAGGAATTCGTAGCGTGAGGCCGCGTAATCGAGTTGCGCGCGGTAGGTTTCACGCACCGATATCAACACATCCACTGAAGTTCGGGTTCCGACGTCGAACCCGGCCTGGGTAGCCTGGAGTGCGATATTGGTCGAGGCCAGCGCCTGTTTGAATGCCTTGACCTGGCTGATCCCGGAGATAACGTCAAGATATGCGGTGCGGGCCTGCTGGGTGGCGAGACGGTTTTGTAGTAGCACCGTGTTCTTGGCGGAAGTAAATGCTGATGTGGATCGGGCCTGCTCGGAACTGATGCGCCCACCGGTGTAAACCGGTACCTCCAGCTGGAGGGAGACGGTCAAATCCGTCCGGTCCGCGTCTTGCCTGAACTGGTTGTCGGTACTGATATCGTTATCGCTATAGCGGGCAACGAGGTCGAGCGTCGGGTAACCAAGCCGGGCATTCTTGTCACGTTCGAAACGAGCTGCGTCGAGGTTCCGTTGTGCGGCGATCAGGTCGCGGTTATATTCCAGGGCGAGCTTGACCCATGATTCGGCACCGCTTGGTTGGGGAACCTCCAGCTCGAGTTCGTCGCCCAGTCGCGCCAGGCTTCTGATGGTGTCTTCTCCGGTGATGACCACGAGTGCCTGATAGGCGTTCTCAAGAATATTTTGCGCGACGATGACCTGCGCGTCCGAAGTATCGAAGCGTGCCTGCGCTTCGTGCACATCGGTGATCGCGATGAGGCCGACTTCAAAGCGTTTTTCAGCCTGTTCGAGTTGACGCGCGACGGCCTCGCGTTCGGCATTGGCGAAATCGACATTATCGTGCGCGCCGAGGATACCGAAATAAGTCTCTGCGACGCGCAGGACCAGGCTCTGGCGAGCTGCCTGTACGCGCGCCAGCGCCGCATCGGCGACAGCTTCGGCAGCATCGATATTGCCGATGACGACATTGTCATAAAGGGACTGGGTCAGGTTAACGCCATAGCCGGTATTGGTATCGCTGCTGTCGCCTGTCTCTGAATCATCGATTTCACTCGCTGCGGCGTTGGCATCAAAGGATAATTGCGGCCTGTATGCGGAGCGGGCGAAAGGCACCGCCTCGATCGCTGCGAGATAATCGGATTCGGCAATTTGTAACTCGGCGTCGTTTTTCAGGGCGAGGCCATAAACGGTTACCAGATCTTCTGCCGATACCGTTTGTGAGCAGGCGAGCAGAGCAATTAAAGCTAATTTCGATAAGTATTTTTGCATTTGAGGTTTCATGTTTTTATTCGCGCGGATTATAAAGAATCTGCCAGTTCATTAGTATACAGGCATAGCGGGGTCAATCTCGCGTGCCCAGGCATCGACACCGCCGTCCAGGTTGATCAGCGTCGCGTCCGAGTGCTGTCGCAAGAAGCTGATTACCTGTTGACTACGAATTCCATGGTGGCAGATGACGACGATTTCTCCTGCTGGTTGCAGCTGCTCCAGTTGTCCTGGAATCTGACCCATTGGAACATTAATGCTGCCGTCGATATGACAGGTCTCGAACTCCCAGGGCTCTCTCACGTCGAGCAACATCGGGTTTTCGTGTTCGAGTTGCGCTGCCAGTTGCGCTACGTTGATTCTGTGCATCAGGGAATGGCTAGGGCTGCAGTCGCGGCAGATCCGTTTCGAACAGCGATTGTGTGGTCCACTCCGATGCACCGATGCGCGTAATCAGCAAAGCCTGCATCACTGGCGAACGACCTACCACGACAAACATTCTGCCACCGGTTTTAAGTGCCTGCTTCAGATTTTCGGGTACAGCCGCTAATGACCTTGTTACGGCGATTGCATCGTAGGCTTCGGTGGCATCTATCTGCGCCAGCCCACACTGTTCGAATTCGACATTGTCAGAGCCGTAACTGGCGACATTGGTTCTGGCGAAGTCAATAATTTCGGCGTTACTGTCAATGCTGCGAACCCGCTTTGCGAGGTGCGCGAGGCAAGCGGTGAGGTATCCGCTGCCACTGCCTACTTCGAGCACCTCGTCGTCGGCTTCGATCAACAATGCCTGTAGTAATCTGCCTTCAATGGTGGGCGGTAGCATGTTGACACCGTTGCCGAGAGGAATCTGGCAATCCGCATAGGCCAGTCCCTTGTAGGCATCCCTGACAAAATCTTCACGGTCAACCTGGCCAAGCGTCGATAAAACCCGGTTATCGAGCACTTCCCAGGGGCGGATCTGTTGCTCGATCATGTTGAACTTGGCGGTTTCTGCATTGCTCATGGAGGCTGGCACCTATGATTGCTAGGAACGATACATTATATAGCATCTAATCAGGGGTGATCACCAGTCGTTGCTATGATAATTATGAGTAATTTCTTCGTGCGCTTCGATATCGCGCAAAGCAACCACGCTGAGGTCGTCGTAGTAGCAGGCATTGGGGTCATTCGAATGATTGATGTACCTGAGGTCGCAGAGCACTTCGATACCCTGGCGTTCGCTAATCCATAAAACATGAGCAGCGTCGGTCGAACAGGGCTTGCCATTTAACCAGCCGATAACTTCACCGTCAGCGATGGCGGTTTTGGCAAAAAGCCCTTTACCGTGAATCAGACTGGCAGCTACATAGGTCTTCTTATGCATATAGGTTGTGTTTTTTTGTGATTAGGGGCTATTATTTTGTAATCAACTCACGGAAAAAACAAAAACCAGGAGTTCCGTGAACAAGGATTAGTACAATTCCCGCGCTGAAACTCCCGTTGGTTGCTCCGCGCCGAGCAGGTAATGACCCGGGGAGGGAGAATAGTACCTGAAGATGAAAAAGTTTTTAATTGCTCTACTGGGCGCAAGTCTTGCCAGCCCGGCTTACGCCGGTGGTTACCGGGTTGCGTTGCAGGGGCAAAAGGCGTTGGCAATGGGACATACCGGGGTTGCCATGAGTGAAAGCGCCGAATCCATATTTTTCAATCCCGGCGCGATTACCCAGCTCAGCGCCAACACCGATATTGTCGGCGGTCTGGCTGTGCTTGACAGTGAGGCTAAATACCAGGAGGAGGAGACTCTCTCTAAGGCCGAAACCGATAATTCGCTGGGAACACCTTTCAATGGCTACGTGGCGCAAAAATGGAACGATGATGTGTCCTGGGGTCTCGGTGTTTATACACCCTATGGCAACAAGGTCGAGTGGCCTGACGACTGGCAGGGTTCGCACCTGGTCAACAACATTGACCTGAAGACTATTTTTATCCAGCCTACCATCGCCTATCAGCTGACGCCGTCTACCAGTATCGGCGCCGGTCCGGCACTGGTGCTGGCGTCGGTCAAGTTCAATCGTAACCTGAGTACCTCGCTTACCGACGCGCAGGGCAATCGCTCCAATGTCGAGATCGAAGCGAATAATGTTACCGCCTGGGGATACAACATCGGCCTGCTGCACAAGCTGTCCGATAACAGGACATCCCTCGGTATCAGCTACCGTGGCGAGGTCACCGTTGAAGCGCGCGGTGAAGATGCCGATTTCGATGACGTGCCGACGGCGCTGCAATCAACCTTTGCCGATGGCGAATTCGATGCCGATCTGCCACTGCCGGCGGAGTTGATGATCGGCGTCGCCTACCAATACAGCGATCGCCTGACCCTTGCCTTCGATTTCAACCGCACCTTCTGGGATACCTATGACGAACTTAAGATCGAGTTCGACAACGGCATTACCTCGGTCAATCCGCGTAACTACGAGGATTCGAATATCTACCGCTTCGGCCTGCAGTATCGCTACAGTGACAGGTGGACACTGCGCGGCGGCGTCTACTTCGATGAATCACCGGTACAGGACGGATACTATGCGCCGGAAACCCCGCGCAACGATGCGATCGGGTACACCGCGGGTGCGACCTACAATTATTCGAAGAATCTGCAGATGGATGTTTCGTTGCTGATTCTTACTTTTGACAATGAAGAAAACTCATACGATTACTACGAGGAGGGTGGCGTAACCATCCCGTTTGGTGGTACTTATGATTCATCAGCCAATTCGATAGGATTTGGCCTGTCATACAAGTACTAGGGTGAAGCTATGAAAACACTCGTACAAAAATACTGGCTTAT
>CALDDP010000165.1 GCA_937936805.1 uncultured Gammaproteobacteria bacterium
GTTTGGTTTTGGCATCGCCTGCCGGATCGAAGCAGCGCACATCGATACCATTTTCGAGCAGGCGGGCGCTCCAGCCGCCGCCGATGACGCCGCCGCCGATGATGGCGGCCGTAGTAACTTTTTGCATGTCGATTCCTCTTACTTTGCGACCGGGGCGCGTTTCTGTAACTGCATTTTTTCGCGGACCTCGGCCGGGGTCATCAGGGTTGCGCCCATGTTGGTGACTATGGTCGCCGCCATTTCCACCAGTTGCGCGTTGGTGGCGAGTTCACCCTTGCGCAGCCACAGGTTGTCTTCGAGGCCAACGCGTACGTTGCCGCCGGCAAGAACCGCCGCGGCCGCGTAGGGCATTTCGTTGCGACCGATTGAAAAAGCCGAGAAAGTCCAGTCGGCGGGAGTGTTGTTGACCATCGACATGAAAGTGTTGAGGTCGTCGGGTGCGCCCCAGGGAATCCCCATGCACATCTGGATCATCACCGGATCCTGGATAATGCCTTCTTCCACCAGCTGTTTGGCGAACCACAGGTGACCGGTTTCGAAAACTTCGATTTCCGGGCGCACGCCGAGATCAGTCATCATCTGGCCCATGGCGCGCAGCATGCCTGGGGTGTTGGTCATGACATAGTCGGCCTCGGCGAAATTCATCGTGCCGCAATCGAGGGTGCAGATTTCCGGCAGGCATTCGGCGACGTGCGCAACACGCTCGGTTGCGCCGGCCATGTCGGTGCCGGCTTCGTTCAACGGTAATGGATTTTCGGGATCGCCGAAGACCAGATCGCCACCCATGCCCGCGGTAAAATTGAGCACCACGTCAGTATCCGAATCGCGGATGCGCTCGGCGACTTCGCGGTAGAGTTCGATGCGTCGGCTGGGTTTGCCGGTATCCGGTTCGCGGACATGGCAATGCACGACGGCGGCCCCGGCTTTGGCCGCGTCGATAGCGCTGTTGGCAATTTCTTCGGGTGAGCGGGGCACATGCGGCGAGCGATCCTGGGAGCCCCCGGAACCGGTGACGGCGCAAGTGATGAAAGGTTTCATGTTGGCGGTTAAGGGCATGGTGCACCTCCGTTGACTCGATGCGTGATCATGCCACGCTTTTTTTTGATGCGATTGCACTTTAGCGCAAAATATTTGACAATTTGCGCAATGAATATATTTACCCTGAGCGAAGACAGGCTTCGCGTTACCCTGCTGGTGCTGCCGGACTCGTCGATGATGTCAATGGCCTCGGCGCTCGATACGATGCGCGCCGCGAACCGGATCGCCAGCCGGGAATTATTCGAATGGAAAATTGCCACCATCAACGGCAAACCCGCGCGCCTGACCTGCGACCTGGTCATCGAACCGGACATCATGCTCGACGGGGAGTGCAGCGGGGACGTGCTGATCGTTATCGCCGGTTTTAACCAGCAATATCACGTTGGTCCCGCGCATTTGAAACTGATCGGTCGCGTGTCGAGAAATTTTTCAGCGGTGGGTGGGATAGAGGCCGGCAGCTGGATACTCGCGCGCAGCGGCCTGCTGGAGCGCAAGTCTGCAACCACGCACTGGGAGGACATGGAAGAATTTTCGACCCGCTTCCCGATGGTTAATTTGAAGCCCGACCGATTTGTCATCGATGGTTCGGTATTTACTACCGGAGGCGCGTCGCCGACCTTCGATTTTATGCTTTACCTGATTCGCAAACGTTACGGCTATCCGCTGGCGATCGAGGTTTCGAGCGCATTCATTTATGACGGCGTGCATAGCGCCACCGATACCCAACCGCTGGTATCGCTTGGTATGCTGGAAAACAACGAACCCAGGGTCGCAGCCGCCATCCACGTCATGGAACGGCATATCGACGAGCCGATCGCGATTAAAGCCATTGCTCGTCGGGTGGATATATCGGTACGCATGCTCGAATACCTGTTTCGACAAACTCTGGATATGTCACCTGCCGCCTACTACCGCCGTTTACGCCTACAGACAGCGCGTCGCATGGTGATAGACACCGGCCTCAAACTACAGGAAATAGCGATTCGTACCGGGTTCAATTCGCTATCGTCGTTTTCGCGTATGTTCAAGAATTACTACCAGCAGTCGCCCGGTGATTGTCGTCGGCAAACCCAGGGCCTTTAACGGTTCCCGCGGGCAAAAAAAACCCCGCCGGGGGAAGCGGGGTTGACCTGCTGGTCAATGAGGAGGGGAGGATGCCGGCGGCCCTTTGGTCGCCGGACTTGAATTTCCACTAGTCGTCTTCCTCTTCGATTTCCCATTCCTCGGCGATATAGGCCCTGGTAGCGCCTCCATCGATAATGATATCGAAACCGGTGGTGATATCGAATTCCATCTCGACGACATCGCGTGGACCGTTCGAGGCGTTATCATCGGCGTCGATCTCAAGCAGGAAGACTTCGATGTCTGCGTCAGTGGTAGAACCGTCCCCGGGGGCGATTTCGACATCCCCGACTTCGAGTTCAGTAAAACTATTGGCGATCGAAGTAATACCCATCACGGTGAGGCTTTTAGTTTCGGTATCGGTACCGTCTTTATCGACTTCCGCGCGTATTTCGTGCCTGTCGCCGCCGCCACTGAGACCTTCAGTCTTGATTCGGATTGCCATCATCTCGCCGGGGACGTTGGTACGAACACCCCTGACTTCGACTTCTTCTCCAGCGAGGTTGTTAATCGTCAACGGGCCGTTGGAATCCGTTTCGCCTTCGAATGCATTCGCACAGTCGAGAACCGTGACGCTGATATTACCCTCGACCAGTGTGAAAGCGCATGGTGGGCCGGTGACAACGTTTTCAGCCACGGAAGATATCCGCACGCGGTTACCGCGTCCCTTGATCTTGTCGGCACGCAGGTAGTCCATGGGTGAGCTGTTAACCATATGACCTTCGGCCTCGACGCGCGCGCCCTGTGACAGGTCCGCGAATTCGGTTAGCCCGTCCATCCACTGGGCTGGTTTCGAGTCCGAATCAATGCAGACGCCGTCGACCTTGAATTCGGCCTCCGCCGGGCAGCCGGTGGTATCCAGGTCGACCGCGCCCTCGATCTCGACTTCCATGCCTTCCGCCCGATCAAAGAAATCGTCTTCGATTTCAACTTTGGAGGCGTTGCAGGTAACGTTCGGTGCAGTACCGACGCAAGAATCGAAGTGGACCTCGACGAAATCATCGTCTGATACATTTGGTGTTCCGCTCCAGTTGAAGGTTATTTGGCGAACTTCGAAAGACGTTGCACCATCATTTTTGACAATACCCTTGATTTCGTCGTTCGCATCATCGTCGACTTTGATGAATGTCGCTTCGAGGGTGAAGTTGTCGATCCAGATTCCTGAAACCTCGTAGCGATTACCATTAACCAGGGGATCGGGTGACCCGGGAACCGTATTATTGGTCTTCGGTGTCTGTACTATCTCGATGCCGTTAATTTTCCCGTCGACATCGGCAGTACCCTCGATTTCGGCTTCGTATTCGACTTCGTCGGCAAAGCAGGAAACGCCGTCATCGCTTTTCCTGCCTCTGATGCTTACCAACTGGCCAACCTCGTAATCGTCAAACGAAGCAGAATCATCATCGTCATTCTTATAAGAGCCGCCTGGAGCAGCCACGTATCGGCAACCAGTTACCCAGATGCTACCCAGCTGAGTGATGACGCCCCGGGCAGTAACAGGTATGGAGCTTTCAAGGGTTTCTTCGCTGCTGCTGCTACCCCCGCCGCCACAAGCGACGAGCATCGCTACCAGGCCTGCTGTCAAAAGGCCCTGGATTCGTTTGGTAATCGTTAATTGTGTAGCCATTGCCTGGACCTCCATCGGTCAGAAAAACGGTTCTTGATAAAAAATTTCTTTGATACTGTTTGGGAATATAATCCCAAATTAAGAATAAGTCAAATCTTTATACTTACCATGCCTTTATTTCTGAAAGATGATGCCTGCAATCGCAGGCGACGGATTCGGGCGAAAGTAACCTGATAAGGAGCGGGTCGAGTGGAAGTTAACCCGTAACTGGGGAACTACACGCTAATCGACGAACTATTCCTCGAAGCGGGAGCGGTCGGGCGAAAGTTGCAAGGGGTGCAGAGGTCGAGACCCCTGAACGACTACCCGGGTTATGGCCGGCGCCTGGCTTCCCGTCTCTTCTGGCGATCGACCAGGTGAGCGAGGTCGATGAGCACTTCACTGAGCAGGTCCACGATATCGTCAACCGTAAGAATTCCCACCAGCGCTTCGTCAGCATCGACGACTGGCACTCTGCGAATGCCCTTATCCCGCATTACTTCAATGACATGCATGAGGTCGTCGTCCTCAGTCACGGTGGTCAGGTCGAAACTCATCGCATCGCCGACACTGATACTCTCGGGATCGGTTCCTTTGGCGACTATCTCCAGCGCTATATCTCGATCGGTAAAAATCCCCACCGGGACCTGTTTGCCGTATTTCACCTTGCAGATCACCACATCCCCGACATGATATTCCCGCATGATCTCGGCCGCTTGTGTTATGGAGCGTTCTTCGTCGACTACGACGACTTCTCGATTGCAATATTCACCGGCCCGCATTTTCGTTTCCTCTTGTGACAGTAAGACTAACTACCGATCCTATCTTCCTCCTATCAGTCCGAAGTTGATTAAGGTCAAATTCAGTGCATGCAGGTCGATAAACAGGTGACGAATAACGCCGAAAGAGTACGTGTCGATTTCATACTGCGTTTTGCGTCATTTGCCTTAAATTGGTTTTGTCAATGATGAGTAGATATAATTCCTGTCTACCTGGAGATACCTGGTATTTGCTAACACGAAAAAACGATTTCGAATAGCAGGGGGAGGACAAGAAAAAATGATTGGCGGGCCAGCTAAAGTTTATCTCGTCGGCATGCTTGTTTATTGCAGTGTTTTCACAATCACTGATACGTCGGCACGCGATGATGACTTGAGTTTCGCATGTGAAAAAAATGGTGCTACGCGGTTTGTCGAGGTAGTGAGCGACCCTGAATACGCCTGTCGCGTCAAGTATACGAAATCTTCCGCTACGACCTTTCCCTGGAGTGCCCGTAATGAAGCGAATTATTGCCATCCCAAAGCGATTGGCCTGATTGAGAAACTGGGCGGCCTGGGTTGGGAGTGCGAGTCGACCGAGAACGTAAAAACCGTATTACTCGATCAAATTGAACGCTATGGCCGCTACATTAAAATTTTAAATAATGTGGGCAAAACCTGTTATTTTTACCCCAGCGAAGCCCAATTCGGCAACCTGTGCGGGGATGAACGCAAGGAAGCGGTAATTGTTTACACCTGCGACGTCGATGCCGACACAGATGACTGGAATCAACACCTGGCGGTTTTTCTCGAGCTCGAATCAGAACCTCTGATCAGGGAGGTCGGCGGTAGTGGGTATCGACAGGTGAGTTCTTACCATATTGACGACGAGCGCTTAATGATCGAAACGGAAAAGGTCGAGTTTGTCGAAGGTTCGAATACCGCTAAATACCCCGTCGAGAAATCATCTATCCAGTGTCAATATTCTGATAGCTCAGAATGGGAACTGATTGAAAAATAAACTGGCGACCAGTTAGCGCATGATGCCGCGCTCGAGCACCGGCCCTGCAATAAGGCTGCGGTAATTTAGCGGCGCATTTGGCGCAATTAGACAATCTGTCGTCGCGCATAAATCTAACTGTGGACACGGCTATGATAATATCCGATCGCTTTGCAGGGTGTTAACGGCAGGCGCCGAAGTCGATATCGAGCCTTTGCCAGCGGCGCGATGGAGTCGCTGCCTCCGGGAACTTGCCTGCGCTTGATTCCGGGGGAAATGTCGATAGAATATCGGGCCTTCGAATCGGTCCAGGAGCATTCCAGCCTCCCTGTCGGGGGATGCTGACGCGCCGGGTTTGGAAGCCACGCGAATCTGACCAAATGCAGTTCAGGTCGCCTGAAAGAAACGTATGAATTGGGTGTCGAGTAGTAAAGAGAGCTTCTCGGCGGTAAAACCACGGTGGTCCAGGATTCGTCTGACGATCCCCACAACAGATAAGTTGCGAGCGTAATGAAAATACTGGTATGTGTGAAACGCGTGCTTGACCCCCAGGTCAAGGCTCGCGTCAAAGCGGATGAATCGGGTGTCGATCTGGCGAACGTCAAGATGACCATGAACCCGTTTTGTGAAAATGCCCTCGAAGAGGCGCTGCGCCTGCGTGAAGGTGGTATCGCAGAGGAAATCATCGTTGCCTCGGTCGGCGGTGGTAAAACCGAGGAAACCCTGCGCCATGGTCTCGCCATGGGTGCCGATCGCGCGATCCAGGTCGTAACCGAGGATGCGCTGGAACCGCTCGCCATCGCCAAGGTACTCAAACAGGTCGCTGAACAGGAAGGTGTTGCCCTCGTGCTTGCGGGTAAGCAGGCCATCGACGACGACTCCAACCAGACCGCACAAATGCTGTCAGCGCTGCTGGGCTGGTCGCAGGCGACCTATTGCTCGGAAATCAAGATCGAAGGTGATCAGGCAACCGTTACCCGCGAAGTCGACGCCGGTCTCGAAACTATCCAGGTGAAGATGCCGGCGGTAATGAGCGCTGACCTGCGTCTCAACGAGCCGCGTTACGTCAAGCTGCCCGATGTGATGAAAGCCAAGCGCAAACCGATGGACAAGATCGAGCTCGACAGCCTGGGGCTCGATACCGCGAATCGGCTGTCGACCCTGAAAGTCGAAGAACCCGAAGGCCGCGCCGCCGGCGTCATTGTCAACAGCGTCAGTGAGCTGGTCGAAAAGCTGCGCAACGAAGCGAAGGTAATTTAGTCATGGCAAATCTGGTAATCGTCGAACACGACAATAACGAAGTGGGTGCGGCAACTCTGCATGCGGTGACCGCAGCGCAACAGATTGGTGGTGACATCGATCTGCTGGTCGCAGGTGAAAATTGTGGCCCGGTAGCCGAAGCTGCCGCCAAAATCGCTGGTGTCAGTTCTGTAAAAGTTGCTGATGATGCAAAGTTCGGGCATCACCTGGCGGAAAACCTGGCGACGCTGATTGTCGAAGTTGCCCCAGGTTATAGTCACGTGCTCGCCTCGGCCACTACTTTCGGCAAGAATGTCATGCCGCGTGCCTCGGCTTTGCTCGACAAGGCACAGATTTCCGAGATCGTCGAGGTCAAGTCCCCGGACACCTTCGTGCGCCCGATCTATGCGGGTAACGCGCTGGCCACGGTGCAGTCGTCCGACGATATCAAGATGATCACCGTGCGCACGATAAAATTCGAAGCGGCAGCGGACGAAGGCGGTTCCGCCGGCGTCGAGCCGATAAGCGGTGGCAGCGATACCGGTCTTTCAAGTTGGGTTTCGCAGGCAGTCTCGGACAACGACCAGGTAGACCTGACGTCAGCCAAGATCGTTGTCTCCGGCGGGCGCGGTATGCAATCCGGTGATAATTTCGCCATGCTGCATTCGGTTGCAGACAAGCTCGGTGCGGCCGTCGGCGCATCGCGTGCCGCGGTTGATTCGGGTTTTGTGCCCAACGAACTACAGGTTGGCCAGACCGGCAAGGTCATTGCGCCAGACCTTTATATCGCGGTCGGTATTTCAGGTGCGATCCAGCACCTTGCCGGGATGAAGGAAAGCAAGGTTATCGTCGCGATCAACAACGACAGCGAAGCACCGATTTTTCAGGTCGCCGACTACGGCCTGGTTGCGGACCTGTTCGAAGCGGTACCCGAACTCGACACTGCTTTGTAGTTGCATTTAGTGTCATTCGCAAGCAAGCGGCAATGACCCCATAGAACAAACAACGCCGGATTTATTCCGGCGTTGTTTCTCGCGATTGTCGCGGTGATCCAGCGAGAAAACCAAATTAAACCGATAGTTCTCCTACCGGCACAACCCGGTTGGTGCGAGAGCCGGTTTATCACCAGCGCTCAGAATCTTAAGCCACGCGGTCCGAAATCATTTCTGATACGCCTCGAAAATAGTCCTGTTCACGGGAATGGACTTGAAAAACGTCAGGCTGAACGACATTTAAAACCATCCTGATTAATTAAGGAATGTATTGGATGTTCAGTCGTATCGCTTTGTTTTTGCTTGCAAATTTCGGGGTACTAGCCGTGCTCAGCGTATCGATGCGCGTGCTCGGCGTCGACGCCTGGCTGGCGTCTCAGGGCGGCGGTATGAACCTGAACTTTCTGCTGGTGTTCGCCGCGATCATGGGTTTTGCCGGTTCTTTCATCTCGCTCGCGATGTCGAAGATGCTGGCAAAGCGGTCAATGGGGGTGCAGGTCATCGAGCGTCCGCAAAACGAAATCGAGCAGTGGCTCGTGGCCGTGGTCAAACGCCAGTCCGCGGAAGCCCGGATCGGTATGCCGGAAGTGGGGATATTTGATGCGCCGGTGATGAACGCCTTTGCCACGGGCATGGATCGCAACAATGCGCTGGTTGCGGTCAGCACCGGATTGCTGCATAACATGTCGCGCGACGAGGTCGAAGCCGTGCTTGGACACGAGGTTTCACATGTGGCCAACGGCGATATGGTGACGATGGGGCTGTTGCAGGGCGTGTTGAATACCTTCGTGATTTTCTTTTCACGGGTGATCGGCATGCTCGTAGATCGCCTGGTGTTTCGTATTGAACGCGGCCTCGGGCCAGGCTTCTGGATTGGTTCTATTATTGCCGAAATCGTGCTTGGCATAGTCGCGGCAATGATCGCCGCCTGGTTCTCACGCCGACGTGAATTTCGGGCGGACGCGGGTGGGGCGAGTCTCGCCGGTCGCGGCAAAATGATCGCTGCGTTGCAGCGCCTTTCAGCGGCCCACGAACCCCAGGCCTTGTCCGGTGAAATGGCGGCCTTCGGCATTAGCGGCAAGACCATGATCACGACGTTGTTAAGTACGCATCCACCTCTGGCGCAACGCATCGATGCCCTGCGCAGAGCAAGCTAGATGACGATAGAGAAGCGGCGCTACCGGGAAAAAAATCGACCGGCACGGATTTAATAAGGTTATTGTTATCGAAAAGGGCAGGACTATTGTGCCCGGCACAACCGGGTCATTGCTGACCTGAAACGCGTTTTTTAGCAAGCTGCTTTTTTACTTTGAGTAAAGCTTGCGAACCCTTGCCTAAAACCAGCTGGCCTTCTGCCAGGAGTTTTTCTCCGTTACCGTCGTAAAATTTCCACCAGATAACCCAACCCGCTATCGGTATACCGAACGCGATAAACAGTCCAAGCGGACTCAG
>CALDDP010000166.1 GCA_937936805.1 uncultured Gammaproteobacteria bacterium
AGCGAATCGTGGCTGGCCTGGTAAACCAGCTGATTGGTCAGTTCCTGTTCGAGGCTGACATCACGTAGCACCAGCATGAAACCTATCAATTGCCCCTGCGAATCCATCAACGGAGATGCATTGCCATCGATCGACATTTGATCGGTGCCAATTTTAAGCACGATATCGATGCCGGTTTGACGCAGGTTGCTTTGCGTCATATCGATATAAAAATCGACGGGATCAGGGATGGCGTCGCCGAACGGCTGGAACTCGAGTTTTACCAGGTCCGTGAGATGGCGGCCACCGGCGTCCTCCATGCTGCAATCCAGCATCTTTTCGGCAACCGGATTCATATATCTGATATTGTGGTCGACGTCGGTCGTAATCACCGCATCGTTAATCGAGCGCAACGCGACCTCGGCCCGCTCGCGCTCCTTGTACAGCTGCGATTGCGCCCGGTTCTTGTCTCGCTTCAGCAGGTAACGGCTGCGCAGCTCGAGCACGGTGATCGAATAAACGATCGCACATAGGAGGCCTGCGGCGACAATCCAGAAATATGCGTTCCTGGTAAGAACCGGATGATAGTGGGTTAAAAATGTGAGTACGAGGTTGCGCGCTTCGATTTCGGTCTTTCTGACGTCGCTCGAATCCTTGTCGTGAGTCGCAAATATTTCGCCGTCTTCGACCAACAGGCTGAATTCTATCGGTAACTGGCTTGCGCCATCGGTCTGTGGAGAACTGGTCAATTGGTCCCAGTCGAGAATGATGGCGAACATGCCGCTGACCTGTTCGTATCTATCGACGGAGTTTGCCTCTATCGAGCGGCCGAAGTAGGTCGGTTTTAGTAGTACCAATTGACGGGATTTTCCCAATCCCGGCGGCGCGCTGATCAGCTGGCTCGCGTTTTCACTTACCGCCCGGTAAAAGGCACGCTCTACAGTGTCGTTTGCAAGCCAGTCCATACCCATCTGGTTTGCCGACGATGGCGTCAGGGGTTCGAGAAAACTGGTGGCCAGGTAATAGCCAGGATCTGCCGGCCAACTGTTTTCCGGCGCGAGGCTTTTAATCGCAAACTGGCTGAAACCGGATTCATGCATTTCCTCGATGAACTCCTGTTTCTCTTCACGGCTGATATAGATCAGGTATTGCATCGAATCGATAAAATGGTAGTCCTGCAGTATTTCCTCGCTGAACGGCGTGAACAACGCGGCGTCCATCTCGTCGCTAGCCTGGTACAGGCCCACCAGCGCATCCATGGAGGCCTGGGCGACTGCCAGGCGCTGGCCTATCGCCTGCAATACCGCGTCGGCCTGCACTTCGTAATGCGCACGCTGCTGGTGGGATTGCAGGCTGAATGTCAGCCAGCAAACCAGCGCAACCATGACCATCCCAGAAACCAGGAAAAGCAGGCGGGCGTTAGCCTCCCGTATCTTCAAATCGAGAATCTCCGGAATCCGCTCAGTTAATCTTCTTTGCCTTGCGCCTAAACTTGCGTGGCAGTTTTATCTGGGTCGATTCGAGGTGGGCCGCGTTAAGCCATAAATCCCAGTCCCGATTGGCGACGATGGGTATCTCACGCGGCGATTTTCCTTTGAGGATTTCGATTGCGCTCTGGGCGGCCCATTCGCCGTGTTCCTGGGGAATCTTGGTGAAACCGACGGTACTGAAGGGCATCATCCACTCGTGGCTGGTGACGGTCAGTTTCCTCGCATGTTCTACCGCAAAGACGGCCAACTCGGTTTCGTCCCAGTCGCCGATGCCCGAGTAACTGCCCATCACGACAAAATCCGCATCCTGCGCCTCCTGGTACTGCGTCTTCCATTCGCTGGCGTTGGATACCAGAATGCCTTCCAGCTCGATACCGAGTTTCTTAGAGGCCTCTGCGACGCGCTCCAGGTTTTTCTTTTCAGTCAGGGTGTCGGCGCCGAGATAGACCGCTTTTCTCGCTCCCCCGGAGTACTTGATCGCATGGGTTAGCATTGCCTCGAGTGGCGCCACCTCGATGATGCCGGTGACATTGCTGTAGGGAAAGCCATACTCCTTTACGGTCCAGTTGACGCCGCTGAAGACGAATGGCGTGGCGGCATCCCGATAATACTGCTGGACCACGTATTTAGCCGCGTTATCGTCGGAGACGATGACCACGTCGGGTTGCCATGTTTCGATTTCACGCTTGACCGCGACCGCTGCCGATTGCTTGAATTCGGCGCTCTTGTTGCGCTTGGTGTCCATGTCGATCTGCCGAATTTCGCAGTGACCGGTGAGCACCTTGCGCAATCCCTGTTCCACGCCATCGGACCAGGCATAACCCCGGTGGTAGGAGGATACGTAAAGGCATTTACCTGCGCCGGAACTAGCCGTCAACGGTACAGATAAGCAGGATAGAAACAGGCTCGCCGAAGCGACTAGGATCATTGGCTTGAATTTCACGATCATTTCTCATCAGACTTTGTAGAGTCTTGAGTATAGAAGGTATTTGAAATTTATGGGGCTTAGCGCCTGTCTTCTAACAAGGACGCTCCGAATAGCAAACACTTCGAGTGAGTATTCACCAAAGGCAGGCGCGTTAGACAATATCGATATTGCAGTCCGCAAAGAATGCGGTGGCACTGTCCAGGTAATACCCATTGGCCAAAGCACTGGCCAAAAATAAGGAAAGAGTACGAGAATCGAAGGTTTTTCCTTTCAGTTAACCTGGCGCTGTCTAAGCAACACTAGCAAACCGATAAGAATGGCAAAACCGGCGATTACATATGCCTGGTACTGGCAATAGCCCTTTTGCGGGGGACTAACCCGCATATCTCACCAGGGCTGCTCGCCCGAAATCTCGCGAAGAAGGTCAAGGATAAATAAAGAATTTTATTTGAGCGATTAAGCTGAAACACTACTCCTCGATGTTGTCGGCGACCCGATGGTTGTGCTCGATGTACATCACTGCCGCCTCGACGTGTGAATGCACGTTCGACTTTCTCAGTACGGCATTGACATGCAGCTTCACGGTACCGTCAGATATACCGAGGTTGCGCGCGCCCCAGTTTTAGTCAGAATGGGCATTACTATCTCCCTCATCCGGGTTACCGGTGAAAATAGCAGAATAAACCGCGGGCACCCAAGACTTTTCCGTGATTATAGAGAACGAGACTTTATAGTTTTTATATTTTTGCAACTAATACAATCACACCAGAGGAAATACGTTCACCGGTCTGTGCCAGAGGTGATTACCCGTGAGTGATTTAAGAGTTACTGAATTTGGGTATCTGAAATTAAATATTCACGATCTTCATTTGGCTCTAGCTTACCTATCGCGAAATTTGTCAGGTTACTCACAGGCTACCTTTTTAGGTTACTTCAGATGACCCGATGTTACCTGAGGTTACCAGCGATGGATAGAGCTTACAATAGAAAAAATGCTTATTTTTTAGAGAGTTATAATCTGATTCGAAATTAGATCAGAGACTTAGAAAGTTGGTACCGGAGGGGGGACTCGAACCCCCAAGGTGTTACCACCAGCGGATTTTGAATCCGCCGCGTCTACCAGTTCCGCCACCCCGGCAAGGAGGGGCGCATTCTAATTCAAAATATATCCAAGTGGTAGCCTTAGCGGTATGATACGCCGTTTTTCAGTCCGCCTCGATAATGCAACTCAGTGATTTCGATTATGAACTGCCCGAGCAGCTAATCGCGCAAGCGCCGTTAGCCGAGCGCAGCGCCTCACGCCTGCTGCTGGTCGATCCGCAGCATGATTGTTTTTCCGATCAGCATTTTACCGACCTGATCGATTACATCGATGCCGGTGACCTGGTAGTGTTCAACGATACCCAGGTCATTCCTGCGCGCCTGTTCGGTAAAAAACAAAGTGGCGGTAAGGTCGAAGTAATGGTCGAGCGTGTGCTTGACGATGCGACCCTGCTGGCGCATGTGCGGGCCAGCAAGGCGCCACGGGCGGGTACCAGCCTGATCCTGGAGAATGAAATCGAGTGCAGCGTGCTGGAACGGCGGCAGGATTTATTTGTACTGCGGCAAAATGACGCGCCGTGGCTGGAGCTGTTGCAACGATTTGGTCACATACCTTTGCCACCTTATATACAACGTGCCGCTGAAGCTGCCGATCGCGATCGTTACCAGACCGTGTTTGCGCGCAAACCAGGCGCTGTGGCGGCGCCCACGGCGGGCCTCCATTTTGACGCCGCGAAAATCGAGTCCCTGCACGCCAAGGGGGTTAACACTGCGCATGTAACCCTGCATGTGGGTGCGGGCACTTTTCAACCGGTACGCTGTGAAGATATTGACAGTCATGTCATGCACGCCGAACTCGTCGATGTGGCGCAATCGGTCTGTACGGCGATCGAGCAGACCCGCGCACAGGGCAAGCGCGTCATCGCGGTTGGTACTACCGTAGTGCGCAGCCTGGAATCGGCTGTCCGCAGCGGCAGACTGCGACCACTGCAGGGGGAGTCGAGCCTGTTTATAAAGCCCGGATATGCGTTCAAGGTTATCGACGCACTGCTGACCAATTTTCATTTGCCCCGATCGACATTACTGATGATGGTTAGCGCGTTGGCCGGTAGCGGGTTGATTCGTCGGGCCTACGCCCATGCGGTTTCGCAGCGCTACCGTTTCTTCAGTTATGGTGACGCGATGTTTATCGCTAACCGCAGGAGCTTACAGCGGTAATGAAATTCAAACTCGACAAGGTCGATGGTCTCGCGCGTCGTGCCCGCCTGACATTTACACGCGGGGTAGTTGAAACGCCGGCCTTTATGCCGGTGGGCACTTACGGCACGGTCAAGGCTATGACCCCGGAGGAGCTGCAGCAAATCGGTGCGCAGATTATCCTCGGTAATACCTTTCATTTAATGCTGCGCCCGGGCACCGAAATCATCAAGAAGCATGGCGACCTGCATGACCTGATGCACTGGCAGGGTCCTATCCTGACCGATTCCGGTGGTTTCCAGGTATTCAGTCTCGCCAGCATGCGCAAGATTACCGAGCAGGGCGTTACCTTTGCCTCTCCGGTCGACGGCGCCCAGGTCTTTTTGAGTCCCGAGGTTTCGATGCAGGTGCAGCGTGATCTTGGTTCCGATGTCGTCATGTGTTTCGACGAATGTACGCCTTATCCGGCTGCCGAGGATGTGGTGCGCAAATCGATGGAGTTGTCGCTGCGCTGGGCGCAACGCAGCAAGCAGGCTTTCGCCGACAATCCAAATTCGCTGTTTGGCATCGTGCAGGGCGGTACCTGTGCGGAATTACGCATCGAATCGGCGCAGGGGTTAATTGATATCGGCTTCGATGGTTATGCGATCGGCGGCCTGTCGGTCGGCGAAGCGGCCGATGAACGAAATGCCACGCTCGATGCGGTGCTGCCGGCACTCCCGGCGGACAAACCACGCTACCTGATGGGCGTGGGCAAGCCGGAGGACCTGGTCGAGGGCGTGCATCGTGGAGTCGATATGTTCGATTGTGTCATCCCGACGCGAAATGCGCGCACCGGCTACCTTTATACGCACGATGGCATTGTTCGCATACGCAATAGTCGCTATAGCGACGATATCAGACCGGTCGGCCAGGATTGCGGCTGTTACACCTGCCAGTATTACTCGCGTGCCTATCTGCGTCACCTCGACAAATGTGGAGAGATTCTCGGTTCACGGCTGAACACGATTCACAATTTATATTATTTCCAGGAACTGATGCGCGGGATACGAGATGCCATAGAAAACGATAGCTACGCGCAGTTCAGGCAGAACTTTTATCGGCGCTACCAGTCAGAGAATTAAGCCTGAATATGCTGTTTCCGTCTTGTGGGATGCCCGTCCGGGTGACATAATACGCGCCGTTTCAGGGTCCGGCCCTGGGTCAAAAATCGAAAACCAAAGGTTGATTTAAGATGAGTTTCTTTATAAGTGATGCGATGGCGCAGGGAGCCCCTGCTCAAGGCGGCACCCTGGAGTTGATCCTGCCGTTGTTGTTGATGTTCGGCATTTTTTACTTCCTGTTGATTCGCCCGCAGCAGAAAAAAGCCAAGGAGCACAAAAGCATGGTCGAAGCTCTGGGCAAGGGCGATGAAATCATTACCAATGGTGGATTGCTGGCCAAGATTACCGATGTCGACGAAAACTTCCTGACCTGCCAGATAGCAGACAAGGTTGAAGTCAGGATTCAACGCCACGCGGTTACATCGGTGCTGCCCAAGGGCACGATCAAGAACCTGTAATCACGATGGTCAATCGCTATGCTCCCTGGAGATACGTTCTCCTCGTCCTGATTATTGCTATCGGTGCAATCTATGCCGCGCCCAATCTGTACGGCGAAGACCCGGCGCTGCAGATCTCGCATCGCGTGAATCTTGCCGATCAGGGCGAGGTGAGCAATATCCAGAGTATGCTCGAGTCCGAGGGCATCGATTACCAGTCGGTCGAACTGAATGGTAGCAATGTGCTGGTCCGCTTCGCTTCGGAAGACGCGCAACTGAAGGCGGCCACGCTGGTGCGCGAGGCGCTGTACGCCAATGATCGACGTTATGTCATCGCGTTAAACCTTGCCCCGGCTACCCCTGAATGGCTTACCTCGCTGAACGCATTGCCGATGTATCTCGGCCTTGATTTGCGTGGCGGTGTGCACTTCCTGATGGAGGTCGACATGGAGTCGGCAATCGAAAAGTCGCTCAATCGTGCCGCCGGCGAATTGCGCAGTTTCATGCGCGAAGAAAAAATCCGCTACAAGGCGGTGCAGTCCAGTGCGCAAAAGATAAGCATCCGCTTTACCAGCGCCGAGGCCCGTGACGCGGCCCTGCTTTTACTCGAGGACGAGTATCGCGATTACGACTTTGCAGAGAGCAACGACGACCGTAGCTGGTTTCTCGATATCAGCTACAACGCTACCGCGCTCGAGGAAGAGAGGCG
>CALDDP010000167.1 GCA_937936805.1 uncultured Gammaproteobacteria bacterium
CATGCTTCGCATGCCGGGACTTAAAGGATCTCGGTCCTTACACTTTATTGAACAACTCAAGACCGATGGCGAGGACGAGCAGACGGTCAAACTATTTGACGACTCGCTGGCTCTATTCGAATCGCTGTCAATTATCGGTACATTCGACGACGCTATGAAAGCATTCCCCGTTACCGTCGACATCAAGTATCAAGAATTCCTGCAGGGTTTACATCATCATATTCGATGTGTCTGTCGGGCTGAGCGAGCGAGCCGTCTACACGAGATCGGCTACGATCCGCGAAGTAGTTTGAAAGACCAGGTCGCAGCAATGAAACTCCTCGGCGACTTCGACAAGAAATGAGCGTTGAGTTAACCAAAGCGATCAAGAAAGCCAGGGCGATACTCAAGGCGCGTCAGCGCACCGATCCCAACCGATCAGTTCAAATCATATTCCTACCAGCCGGGGTACCACCATTACCCAGTTCAGCAGACCAAATCATATTTAGGGTTAAGTCAGCTTTTCATCCTGATAAACCGCCGACTGTTACTCGTGGAGTTAACAAAATAGATACTTGCGTGAAATTGAGTGCCGACAAAAAATAAAATGTTCGGTTCTTCTAACTGGATCGATGGGAAAATCAAAATATCAAATGGCTACAATTGCTTCCGTATCACATTTACAAACTTCAGGTCTGCCCCCGTTAGCAGACACTCAAATCTCATTTCTCAGGGGCAGAGACCGACCCAAAGCGGAATCTTACTTCATCATCTTGAGCGTCTGCTTTTAGAGAGTTCGTGTCGGTAATTCGATTCCACCCCTAGAAACGCCGAAACAACAGATTGCATTTGTCTCGATGCCCGTGAACCGATTCGATCCCCGCTGGTCATAACATTCAGCCGGTTGTACTATACTCAACCAGGTATTGACGAATCCGAATCTTCCTACTAGGTACCGACAGACACCCTGAAAAATGCGAGTAACGATACGAAAGCGCCTGTCCCGATTGATTTGCTGCATGATGGCAATAAACCTGCTGGCTGCACCGATGGTGCACGCGTCGTGGGTTATCCTGGACGGTCCCGCGGAGCAGGGCGTCGATACGAGTCACCGATGCAAACATGTCATCGACGAAGCCGATCAGGTTTCCGCGCAGCTGTTGCCGGAGGCAATCAACGCCGCCGGCGAGATACAATGCGAGCACGACAGTTCTTGCAAAGTTTTGTGCGGTATTTCCGCGTCCATGTTGCACCATGAATGCGCGCTTTCCGCCTTTGATAAATCCGATCGCTGGCTGCCCTCTGACACGCTCGCAGTGAAATCCTCTTTCCTGTCCCGACTGGAAAGGCCCCCGAGACTCTAACCTCACCGGTCCCCGAGACCGCCTGGCCAGCTCGAAGCAAAGCCGGCCCCGACTCATTGCGCCAACGCAATCGCTGACCTTGATGCATTGCCTGTGGCGTTACATCTAATCGTTATTTTTCGAGGTTCCAGTGCTGAACATGAATACAGGTACAGGGTTTAGATACGCCTTGCTCGCTTCGGTTTTAATGGGAAACGCGGCGTTGGCCGCGGAGAACATGCCGTCTCCGCTCAATGTCGATCAGCATCCCGCGTCGCCATCCTACGAATCCTTGTTTCCCGACGAGGTCGTTCCACTTGATACAGAGCTCTCGTGGAAACGCAGGTTTCTCGGAGACGAGACATTTAATTCCGACGAGACACTGCCGCCGACCAGCTCGGTGCTGGAGCGCCTGTCGAATCGCCCGGGTTCGGGCGCAAACGGCGAATCGATGCCGGGCGGATTCGATGCCAGCGGCGTGGTGCGCCAGGTACGGTTGTCGGAAGGCAAGATCAAGGTCGAACACGGACCCATCGATCGTCTCGGCATGCCGGGCATGACGATGATGTTTCGCGTCGAGGATCCGGCCCAGCTCGCCGGCCTGGATAAAGGTTCGGAAATTGATTTCGACGTCGACAACACGGCGGCTGGATTTTCGATTACGCGGCTGGCGATGAAATCGAGTCGTTTCGATGCCACCGGGGTGGTCAAGCAGGTCAGGATGTCCGAGGGCAAGCTCAAGATCGAGCATGGTCCCATCGATCGACTCGGCATGCCGGGGATGACGATGATGTTTCGTGTCGAGGATCCGGAGCAGATGGCGAATATCGAGAAGGGCTCGGAGATCGAGTTCAACGTTGACAATACAGCTGCCGGGTTCACCATCACCGGGCTGCAGTTGATGGGCGGTGATGCGGGCGATGCCTTCGACGCGAGCGGTATGGTCAAGTCGATCCGGGCCAACCAGGGCAAGGTCAAGATCGAGCACGGCCCCATCGACAAGTTCGGCATGCCGGGGATGACGATGCTGTTCAAGGTCAGGGATGCGCAGTTCCTGGTCGGGCTGCAACGCGATATGCCTGTCGACTTCGACGTGGTCAACGGGCCAGGCGGTTTCGAGATTACCCGTATCCGGCCGGCAGACGGCCCGCAAATGGCGGCTGCTACCGGTCGTCTTTGCTACAGGGTCGGCCCGTTCGCGAAGCAGGATCAGGCTCGGGCAGTGGGCCAACGTTACCGGGACCGGGGTGCGGCGACGCAACTCAAATCTGCCAGCGAAAGGCAGTATGTCGGCACCATGGTTTATATCGATGGCCACCCGACGCGTGAAGCCGCATTGGCCTCTGCCCGCGACCTGCAGGCCAGGGGGATCGAGGATTACTGGTTGCTTAACGAGCCAGGCAAGCAGCATGCGATCTCGCTAGGCGTGTTTGGTCAGCAGCAGAATGCTACGCGTTTCAAGGACAGAGCCACAGCGATGAATTACCCGG
>CALDDP010000168.1 GCA_937936805.1 uncultured Gammaproteobacteria bacterium
GTCAGATAATCGTCTGCGCCAAGCTCGAGCCCGAGCACGCGATCGAGTTCGCTCGACCTGGCGGTTAACATCAGGATTGGAATCATGATCGACTGGCTGCGCAGTTTGCGGCACAGCTCCAGTCCATCGAGCCCTGGCAACATTAAGTCCAGCACAATTAGTTGATAGGCATGGTTGCTGGCCCGATTGAGACCGTCGATACCATTGCTTACAACGTCCACCTGGTAGGCATTGTCACGTAGGTGCAGTTCGAGCAAACGGCAGATATCCGGGTCGTCCTCTACAACCAGGATCCGCCTGCCGTCTGCTGTTTGGCGGCGCTGTTCCTGATCAGCTGCCTGGCCGGACCGAAGGGGCTGCGTCATATATTACTCCAGACTGACTGTAGAGCTTTGATTGCAATTGCCAAACAGAGTTCAATCGGGCCGCTCTCGAATGTCGGGGTAACGATGGCTAATCCACAGGAAAAAGCGAAACCAGGGCTACCACGAGAGCCGCACCTGGCTTCGTCAAAAATTGACCCGGTTAAAATCAGGTCTCGAATTTACCCTCGGCTTCGTCGCACTGGGCCTTGGTCATTTCCATGAAACCTTTACCCTTACAGGCGTTTAATCCCTTACAGCTGCTGGTTGCTGTTTTACACGCGCTATGTCCCTTGCACGAATTGGCGCCCATGCATTTGCCGACCTGGCTGCTGGCGGAAGCAGACATGGGTGCGGTTGCCAACATGGCCGCGGCTGCAATCGCGATCGCAGCACCAGTGGTTTTATTTGCAGTATTCATGTTTGTTGTGTCCTCATTCAGGTTTAATTTCGGCTCTAATTCGCGGTGAGATCCAGGGGCCGCAGAGATAAAGCATTTTTTCAATCTCGTCATTGTCCAGTTTGCAATCTTCCGTTGATCCCGGCAGTTCGAACGAGTCGCAAGTATTGCGCAATAAAATCACAAAAGTATCACGGCCGGTAAAAGGTAATAGAAAAGGTAAAAGGGTCGGTGACAAATGATTATCATTCGCAAATGTCACCAACCCCTTAAATTGACCCTGAATCTGTAACCCTTAACCCTTGCTCCCGTGCAGGCCCGAATGGGTCGCTTCAGATCTCGATATTCTGCGCGAAACCGATGTAGTCCATCAGCGGCATCGTGGCTTTGAAAGTTTTTTCGACCTCGCGCACAAAACCGTCATCGAAAATGATCTCGGGCGGCTCGCGGCGCATCAGAAAAAAACTTTTACGCTTGAGGTCCTCGATGTGTTCGTGGTCGGCATCGAATCCGCGCGGCGGACGTTTCAAACCATCGCCGCCGATACCGCCGAAATATTTCTTCACCGTACGGCTCGACTTGATCTGCCGCCATGCGTGCGGATTACCGACGATGGTATTGCGTATTTTCTGCAGCTCGTCGCTGGGTGGCAGCCAGATCCCGCCACCGAACACGGCCTCTTCGGTGGAGATATGCACGTAGAAACCCACCGTGTGTGCGTCCTTGCCCAGTTCATGACGAAACTGGCAGGCCGCGTGCAGTTTGTAGGGGCTCTTGTCTTTCGAAAAACGCACATCGCGGTAAATGCGAAACATCGAGCCGCCGTGCGGGCGTGAATCGGCGATAAAATGCGGCGATATCTTGCGCAGCCGGGGCGCCATCGCATCGATGAACGCGCACATCGGCTGCATCACCGCCTGTTGATAGTCCGATTTGTGTGCGTTAAACCATTCCCGGTTGTTGTTTTTCGAAAGCGCGTTGAAAAACTCGAAGAATTTCGGTGTGAACATGGTGATTTCTCGCAAAACTGGCCGCCCAGCAACAAAATAATAAAAGTTGAAACACGAATATGGGAGACAGTGTACCTGACTCCAACACCAATCGGGTCGAGGAGCCCAGAGTGATCTGGCTGATTGTTAACCTGATTGAAGGGTTAGTTAACTGCCACCGGAGCTACCATCGACCGGGAAAAAGCCTCGCCACTTGCTCATCTGATAGTCAGCGTAACTGAAGGGGGTGAAGCTATCGCTCCCGTCAAGCGCAGAAATGGTGACGTCGACACCCGGGTTTACGAAATATGGAATCGAGTATCGATCGACACCGTAGCGATTGATAACGCGATGCTGCGTGGAGGAATAGCGGCCGTTGCTCCAGTACTGCAGAATATCACCAATATTGACCACGAAACTGTCTTCCAGGGGCGGGGCTACCACCCACTCCCCGTTTTTCGACTGGATTTCAAGACCGCCGTTGGCATCCTGCCACAGGATTGTAAATGCGCCCGAATCCGAGTGCGGAACCACACCGATGTTATCAATCCTTTGCGGATTTTCCTGGGGTGGATAGTGATTCAGTTTAAGTCGCGAGCCTGGCCGCGCAAAATAGATGGCGTAGAAGTCTTCAGCCTGACCCAGGGCATCGGCTAAACCCTGGCCTAGCACCGCGGCGAGATTCTCAATGGCTGCGAGATAGTCCGTCATGCTTCGTCGAAGGCTCCGGGGGCGTTTGGGCCAGCGGTTCGCCTGCTCTAGCGGGTGTCGGCTACCGGTGCCGGCATCCGCCCCGATCCAGAATCCCTCCTGGTGACTGGTACCGGAAAAGGATTCAGTGATCTTACTGTGGTAGTCGATGGGCAGGTAACCCCGCATCGAGGGGTCTAACCCGAGTTCCAGCTTTTGAGCCTCTGGCAGGCTGAAAAACTCGCTGGCTGCCCGCTGCAGGCGAGAGACAAGGCGCATGTCGAATCCATGATCAACGATATAAAAGAAGCCAATGTCGCGGCAGGCTCGATCGATTGCACGAACAACCTCCTTTCTACCGTTATTGTCGTGTAGCCTGCTGATTTCAATGACTGGAATTTCGTCGAAGTCGAGTAGTCGTGATTCGGGTAGTGCCATGCCTTTATCCTATATGGCCAGGGTTTGGAGATAAAGTCGCTCAAGGTGAGAAATGGTCATTTGTATCGACCGCCCTGATTACCCACATGCAACTTACGCACCGCGCCGGGCGGCATTCCGACCACGCGCTTGAACGCACGGTTGAACGCCGGTTCCGACTGGTAACCCACGCGTTCGGCAATCCGGGCCAGCGTGTCAGGGGTCTGGCGTAACTCGCGGTGCGCTAACTGCATGCGCAGCCCGGTGAGATACTGCAGCACCGGTTCCCCCACCAGCGCGGTAAAACGCGCCGAGAAACCGGAGCGCGACATGCCCACTTCTCGCGCCAGCGTGTCGACGCGCCAGTCGCGTTCGGGTTGACGGTGCATCAGCGACATCGCCTTGCCTATCTGGCGATCGTGCAGCGCCGCAATCCAGCCATGCGTTTCCTCGCGTTCGTTCTCGATCCAGGTGCGAATCGCCTGGATCACGAGGATGTCCGCGAGACGGGTGATCACCGTCTCGCTGCCCGGCAGGCGTTGCCGCGCCTCGCGCGCTATGAACTGGATCGTACTGTGCAACCAGCTGCCATCGTCCACGTGCGTGCGCAGGTGTAGCACTTCCGGCAGCAACCGCACCAGGCGATCGGCCAGATACGGATCGAAGCGTACCCCGTAATAGGTCACCTCGGTCAATTTTCCCCCGCCGCCAAAGCGCATGATCTCGAAGCGATCGCCGATGCGTTCGATCGGTATGTCTTCGAGCCAGGTGGTCCTGTCGCCCGGATTGCCGCGCAGCTTGTGTCGCCGGCCACGCGGAATCAGCACCAGACTACCCTCCGGCATGAACACCGGCGCCTCGCCCTCCAGCTCGAGCCAGCAATGTCCCGAAGTCACCACCTCCACGTTCATCACGCCCGGCAGTGCGGGCACCTCGATACCCCAGGGATCGGTTAATTCGGCGCTGCAATAGAGAACGCCGCTCAGTTGCAGCAGCTGCAACACCTCGCTGAGCGGATCGGAACTCGGCGGTAGCCCCGGATCGGTGCTCGGTGTGACGAATTGTGGGTCGGTCAAAAAAATCAGCCTTTTTGGACGAATGGCTAATTATCTTAGATTTTCTGTGATTTTATATCCAGTCTTTCTGTTCCAGAATGCCCCACATCGGCAGCTAAAACACTTGCCGGTTGGTTTGACACAACCCGAACAGGAGACTGAAGACATGCAAACATCACCCATATTGATCATCGGCAAAAACGGCAAAACCGGCCGCCGCGTCGACCACCTGCTACGCGAACGGGGTTACCCGACCCGGGCCGTGTCGCGCTCGACCTCGCCGGCATTCGACTGGGAAGACCAGGGCAGCTGGCGCGACGCCCTGCGCGGAACTCGCTCGGCCTACATCAC
>CALDDP010000169.1 GCA_937936805.1 uncultured Gammaproteobacteria bacterium
CGGTTGATCGTGCTATCGACATCATCCGGCAGTGTGGCATCGGCAAAGCCATGGTAAGTGCGGGCGGCGATAGTCGCATACTGGGGGATCGCGTGGGACGACCCTGGATCATTGGTATCCAGCACCCGCGTAATCCCGAGGATATTGTTTTACGGTTACCGTTGAGTGATAGCGCAATTTCGACATCCGGTGATTACGAGAGATTTTTTATCGAAAATGGAAAACGTGTACATCACATCATCAACCCGTCCACGGGACGTTCGGCTGTTGCCAGCTGGAGCGCCACCGTTACCGGACCCGACACTATGACAACTGACGCTTTGTCTACTACTATTTTTATTCTGGGTGCGGCCAGGGGTCTTGCCCTGATCGAGAGCCTGGAAGGAATCGATGCGATCATTATCGATAGCGACGGAAAACTTCACTATTCATCGGGTTTCGAGGAACCTGGCAGTGATGGATAGTGGTCTATGACATTTAGCTGGCCTATGAAATATATCAGTCTTATTACCCTGCTCCTCTTCTGTCTGCATACACCCGTGTCAGCGCAGGAACCAGTTGATGAAGCGGCTGAAATTGCTGTCGACGAATCACTTGAAGAAACATCCGGAATTGCTGCGGATGAATCGTCCGATGAAAATTTGCTCGAAGAAACCGAACTCGAGGAAAGCTCACTCGATGCTGAAATCGAAGCATTGAAGAAGGAAGTTCTGTCGCTGAATCGGGACTTGTTTATCCTCGAGGAAGACTTGCTGTTCCCCCCCAACACCCAGTTCAGTGTTTTCCTGTCGATGGATTCCGGCGCACTGTTCAGCCTCGACTCGGTGCAGCTCAAAATCAACGACAAGAATATCGCCAACCATCTGTACACCGAGCGGGAACTGGCAGCGCTTAAACGTGGCGGTGTACAGCGTTTGTACATCGGTAACCTGCCCTCCGGAGAACACGAGATTGTCGCCATCTTTACCGGCGTCGGACCCAGCGGTCGCGACTATCGTCGTGGTGAATCAGTGGTTATCGAGAAAACTACCGAACCACAGTTCGTGGAGTTCATGATTGCCGATGATACCGGTAAGGAACAACCCCAGTTCGATGTGCGTGTCTGGGAATAGTCAGCGCCGATTTAGCGTAAAACGCTCAGCGCGAGGCCTCAGTCACTTTTTCTCTGCGCTGTTGCTGAGCTGCGCCTGTGTCTCGCTTGATGCGGCGCAACTCAGGGAGCATCGCGTCGAAGACCTGGATTATGGACGCGCGCTCTATCGTTATTTTCAGGAAGACGATCTCGGTGCCATCACCCAGTTAATGATCGCCAGGCAAAGGGCTCGTAATGCTAACCAGCAGGACGAGGCGAATTTGCTGCTGGCGGACCTGTATTACGACTTTGGCTTATACGAGGAATCACGTGAAATTTTCGCGCGCCTGCTTACTGCCGAGGTATCCGACTCGATTCAGAGCCGCATCTGGTTCAATCTTGCCCGGCTCCGCTATGAGCAGGGTCATTTCGATCATGCACGGGATCTGTTATCCCGCATAACCGAGCAACTGCCGAAGGGTATCGAGGCAGAACGCAAATACATGCTGGTCAACCTCTACCTCGGCAATCGTCAATACGATCAGGCCGCCGACCTGAGCAACCAGATCAGTTCCAGATATATCTGGAAACTTTATGCTCGCTATAACATGGGGGTAGCGCTGGCAGAGAATGGTCAATACGAGCAGAGTAAATCCATACTCACCAGGATTGGTGAGATAAATGCGCCTTCTACCGAACTGAGAGCTCTGCGCGATAGGGCTAATCTCTCCCTGGGCCTGATACAGCTGCGCCTGGATTTGCCCGAGGACGCGCTGGAAAGCCTGTCGCGTATCCGCCTCGAAGGGCCACTGAGCAACCAGGCCCTGCTTGCAACGGGCTGGGCATGGTACCGACTCGATCAGTTCGACAAGGCGGCGCATCCCTGGCGAGCGCTGATTCGCCGTAACGCGGTGGACGCAGCCACGCAGGAAGCAATCGTGGCTATTCCGGCCAACTATGCCAAGGCAGAGCAGAACACTCTGGCAGTCAGGCATTACGAGATCGCAGTCAAACAGTTCGATTTACAACTCGAGTTACTCGATAACGCAGTCGGGTCAATTGAAAATGATGGCCTGATTTCGGCGTTACAGGAAAATGCGCTGCTTTATGATAGTGACAGGTTACAACGCCTGCCACCGAGCTCTGACGTAACCCCGCAGTTGCACATCCTGATGGCTTCCACCGAGTTTCAGCGCGAGATAAAACGTTACCAGGAGCTTACCGATATTCGTGTTTCGCTTGATTACTGGAGCAACAGTTTCCCGGCACTGGAGCTGATGTTGGCGGAACGTCGCCAGCGTTTCCAGCAGAAACTGCCATTACTGCAGCAGTCGGCAAGTTTCGATCAGCTTGAGCAAATCAGGGAACGGCGCGAACGCTTTGCCGAACAGGTCAACGCGATCGATGCCAGTGGTGACTACCTGGCGCTGGCGACGCCGGAGGAAGAAGATCATCTGGAGCGTCTGCAACGCGTTGCCACCAGTATTGTCAAAGTAGCTCCCGAAAATGATACCGCCTACCAACAGGACATGTTCCGCCTGTTGTCCGGATTGCTGAACTACGAAATGGAAACCGACTACCCGGTCAGATTCTGGAAAACACGAAAGCAATTGATTTTGCTCGATCGGGCGCTGCTCAAAGCAAATTATAAGGTGTCTGCCCTGGGTCAGATCACCGAACGTACCGCTAATGATTTCGAAATATTTGAGGGTCTTATCGATGGGCAGGCGGATCGAATCGAGAGCCTGCGCGACAGGGTTTCCGGTTTGCTGAAAAAGCAGGAGCAGTACATCAACAAACTGGCGATAGACGAGATTCGCCGCCAGCAACTGCACATCGTGCAATTGCGCCTGAATGCACGCTTCGAACTGGCCAAGCTTTACGACGAGCTGGCGGAGCAACAATGATTCGGGGCCTTCTACAGAGCACACTGATTATGCTGCTGGTCACAGCCTTAATCGCCTGTGGTTCCGACGGTGTAGACATCGGTCCCACTATCGCCGACCTGGAGGAGCAGCCACCACTGTTGGACACGGCAGACCCGGAACCGCAGGTCAGCTTCGAGGTTGACCGCCAGCAGGTCATCGATAGTTTTCGCGCCCTGGTGGAAGTTACCGAAGATGGCGGCGGAACCGGCGATGAACTGCGACGCCTGGCCGATCTCGAGCTCGAATCGAGTCTCGACAAACAGCTCGCGGACGATGAGATTACTCAGCAACGCGGTCAGGAAGAGGCATTGCACGCAATCGGGATCTACGAGGCCTATCTCAAAACGTATCCCGGGCGCGAGAGTAACGACATGATTCTATACCAGATGTCTCGTGCCTATGCACTGGAGGGAGAGTCTGAAAAATCTGTTGCCGCGCTCGATCGAATCGCCAATGAGTACCCGGATTCCCAGTACATGGATGAAGTTCAGTTTCGCCGGGGCGAGAACCTTTTCGTCCTGCGCGAATATGCAGCAGCCGAACAGGCCTACGGTGCAGTGGTAAAGGATTATCCCGATTCACTGTTTTTCGAAAAGGCACTTTACAAGTATGGCTGGACCCAGTTCAAGCAAAGCCGTTACCGCCAGGCACTGGCCAGCTACATTAAGCTACTCGATATCAATCACGAACAGGAAAAGATACTGGAAATAGACTTCAACCCGACGCTATCGCGCGCCGAGCAGGAACTGCTCGAAGACGTGGTGCGCGTGGTTGCGCTAAGTTTTTCCTACCAGGACGATAAAAATTATATCTCACAGTATTTTAAAGATAACGGTAAACGCGACTACGAGCCCCTGCTGTATCTCGGCCTGGGTGAGCTATACCTGGGCAAGAAGCGTATCGTGGACGGTTCGGATTTATTCCTCGCCTACACCAAGCAATACCCCTACTCCTCGCATACGCCATTCTTCCACCAGCGCGCCATCGAGACCTACCAGAAGGCGGGCTATGCCGATCTGGTACTGAAGGAAAAAATAGCCTTCGTCGAGCGCTATGACGTGAACAGCGAGTACTGGTCAAAGCAGGAGCTGGAAACCCAGCAGACTCTGAGCAAAACCCTGGTATTACATATCACCGAGCTGGCTAACCATTTCCATGCGCTGGCGCGCGCCAGCAGGAAACCCGGGGACTACCAGATCGCCGCACAATGGTATCGCCGTTTTCTCGGCGCCTTCCCCGACGATCCCGGTGCGCCGCGGATGAACTTTCTGCTCGCCGAAAGCCTGTACGATGCAGGCCAGTATCCGCAGGCTATCGACGAGTACCAGAAAACGGCCTACAACTATAAGCCACACAAGGACAGCGCCGAGGCAGGATATGCCGCGCTTGTTACTTTCGATGCGCTGTTCAAGACCACCAATGCAAACCAGGTACTGGCTTTACGCAAGCAGCGTATCAAATCGGCGGTTCGCTTCACCACTACATTTCCTGACGATCCGCGACTGGCCGTCGTCGAACTGCAATCCGCCCAGCAGTTTTTCAAATGGAAGGAATATCCGGATGCGATCGCGTCGTCAAAACGTCTGATTGAAAACAAAAATGTCGATAAACCAACCAAAAAGACGGCCTGGACAATCCTTTCCGACGCGCAGTTTTCAACCGCGGATTACGCCGCGGCCGAAAACTCTTATATCACCTTGCTCAGCTATCTGCCGAAACAGGATAAACAACGCGCGGCAGTGCGCGAACAAATTGCCTCGAGTATTTACAAGCAGGGTGAACTGGCGCGTGATTCCGGCGACAACCAACTGGCGGCGCAAAGCTTCATCCGCCTTGGCAAGGTTATTCCGGAATCGCCAAAGCGTGTCGTCGCCGACTACGATGCAGCAACCGCCTATATCCAGATGAAAGACTGGCCGGCAGCGATAAATCAGCTGGAAGCATTTCGCAAGCGATACCCGAAAGAAAAGAAGCTCAACGACGGTGTAACCGAAAAACTTGCGCTGGCTTATAGTGAAAACGGTAATCAGTCAAAAGCCGCGGGCGAGATACTCGCCCTGTCAAATCTGCCGGGATCCGCTGAGCGCAAGAGAGACCTGATGTGGCGCGCCGCCGAGTTGTATGAGCAAGACGGTAAACCTGAAAAAGCAATCGCGATATACAAGAACTATGTCAAGGTCTACCCCTATCCGCTCGAGCGTTCGATCGAGTTACGTCACAAAATTGCCGAGTGGTATCGCGCCAGGAATGACAGCAAAAACCTCAATATCTGGCTCAGGGAAATTGTCGTTGCGGACGCCAGGGGTAAATCCGAACGCAATGCACGCAGCAAATACCTGGCAGCTAACGCCAGCCTCGAGCTGATCCAGCCACTGCATCGATCGTATAAAAAAGCAAAACTGACGATACCGCTGAAAACAAGTTTGCGCAAAAAGAAAAAACTGATGCAGCAGTCGATTGATGCCTATAGCAAGGCGATGAAATACCAGGTTCAGGAAGTAACTACCGAAGCGACTTTCCAGATCGCCGAAATCTATAATGATTTTGCAAATTCACTGATGAAATCACAACGCCCCAATGGACTGGATGAAGAACAGCTCGAGGAATACGAACTGCTGCTCGAAGAGCAGGCTTTCCCATTTGAGGAGAAGGCTATCGACGTACATCTCGCTAATTTCAAACGTATTCCGACCGGCACCTACGACGAACCAACGAAAAAGAGTTTAGAGATTCTGGGCGAACTGATGCCGTTTCGCTTCGCCAGGGTAGAGAGCACTGATGTCTATGTCGATATTCAATAGCAGAGCGTTACTAGTGCTGGCACTGCTGCTACTCACAGCCTGCCAGAGCGCGCCCAAAACCGCCCCGGAACCGGAACCAGTGGTGGAACCGGCACCGGTAAGCGAGGCCCCGGCAACGGAGCCGGCAGCAGAACCGGAACCGGTCGATTTTTATCAGCAGTTTTATACCGAAGCAGTCGCATCATTGAAGCGGGGCGATACCGAAGAGGCGCTTGAATTATTGCTCCAGGTCAGTACCGACGCCCCCGACAAGCCTTACGTTTTCACCAATCTTGGTCTCGCTTATTTCAAACTGCAAAAAATGGATCTCGCCGAACAGGCGTTTCAGGAAGCAATTTCCCGCAGCAAAACTGATGCCGTGGCCTATAATCATCTAGGCATACTGCTACGTTACAAGGGGCAATTTGAAGAGGCGCGCAAGCACTATCAGCGTGCAATCGCAATCGACTCAGACTATGCCTATGCGCATCTGAATCTGGGGATTCTTTTTGACATATACCTGCAGGATCTGAAATCGGCATTACAACAATATGAGAAGTATCAGTCGCTGATTGGCGATGAAAACAAGCAGGTAGCAGGGTGGATTACCGACATTCAGCGACGCCTGAAAATACCCGCTAAAAAAGTCCAGGGATAGATAATGAGAAAACTTTCGCTTAAATTTTTCGTAATCTTTGCTATTTCATGTAGTGGCATTGTCAATGCTCAGGAAAAACTGGAAATGAGAGGCACGGAGATAACCGGGAACAAGGAATTACCCAGGGTTTTATACATAGTTCCATGGAAATCGGCCGAACGATTCGAGATGTCTACGCCACCGATCACCAGCATTATGGATCAGAAGCTAGGCCCTATCGAGCGAGCTTCTTTTAAGAGAACGGTTCACTATCACGATGCTATTTTTGCAAAAGCAAAAACTGAATAAACCAGTAACAGATTAGAGACAGCGGAGACTCTAGCAATGAATGAAATGTTTACCACAATTATAAGATTCTTCCAGGACGGCGGGCCATTCATGTACCCGATTCTGTTGGTACTGGCTATCGGCCTGGCGATCACGCTGGAGCGCTGGTTTCACCTGACGATCGCGAGGACGAAAAATCGTCGCATGATTTCCAAACTGATGCCACTGGTAGCGAAGGGCGACGTGGCCGGTGCCAGCAAGATGGCGAAGAGTTCAAGCGCGACGGTAAGCCGGATTCTGTTGCAGGGCATGGAGAATTACCAATCTGCCCGCCGCCGCGATGATTTCGAAGCACCCATGGACGAAAGCATCATGGAGGCGATCCCACGGCTGGAAAAACGCACCCACTACCTGGCTATGTTTGCCAATATTGCCACGCTGCTGGGACTGCTGGGGACAATCATCGGATTGATCAAGGCATTCACCGCGGTGGCGCAGGTTGATCCTTCGATGAAAGCAGAAATTCTTTCTACCAGTATATCGGTAGCGATGAATACCACGGCGTTTGGCCTCAT
>CALDDP010000170.1 GCA_937936805.1 uncultured Gammaproteobacteria bacterium
GGCGCACAGGTCCGTGGTTTCATGCAGTCGTCCCCAACCCTTGCCCAGCGAAGGACTGTCGTTGGCGCTCGAAATAATCAGCATCGGAATCGAATCCGCGTAAGCCTGGCCGATGCCGGTCGCCGCGTTGGTCACACCCGGGCCCGTGATGACGGTACAAACGCCCGGGTTACCGCTCACCCGCGCATAGCCGTCGGCCATAAAGCTTGCGCCCTGCTCGTTGCGTGGCGTTACCGCGCGAAGATTGCTTTTTTCAATGCCGCGATACAATTCCAGGCTGTGCTCACCGGGGATGCCGAAAACCGTGGTTACACCGTAGGCCTCGAGTAAGTGCATCAATGCTTCGCCACAGGATTTACTCATATTGATATCTCCCGCATCGATGCATTCTCAGCAGATTTCGGTTGCGCAAGACCCTCACGGCCGAGGACCGCTTGTCACCAGGACTCCGCTGTTACCCGGGTAGTCGTGAAAAGTAGGCAATCTTTTCATGCAGTACACCTTCCTCACCAACCCGGACCAGGGCGCTCCCCTGCAACTCGGTACCGACCGCCTGCCACCAGCACCAGACCGTTGCTGGAAGTTCATCTTCCTTGATGACGACGTCGCTGTAGCGCAGGAACGGGTTGGCATTTTCCGCAGCACCCATTTCTATCGCGGCGCGTTTGAAGTCCTCGACAAATGCGACGAATTCATTGCGTGGAATGCGCCCGGTGTTGGGGTCATCGTAACAAAAGCTGTCCGCGGTAGCACTGAGGCTGAGAGCGCCGTCGCCGAGCTCCCAGCCTTTGAGGTAGGTTTCGATGATTTGCCTTATGCTCACTGCTCGTAGGGTGCGGGCATTTCGTCGGCGTCGATACCGGGTACGTGGGTAATGCCGGCACGTTGTTTCCAGTCGACCGGGTAGGCCGTGTAAAAAATGACACATTTATCGTCGCATTCATATTTCACGTGATTGTCTTTCGGCACGAACATCAGGTCACCCGGGTTCAGTTCGTAGCCGATTTCGTCGACCACCAGGCGGAAGGTACCCTGCAGGCAATAAATCATTTCGTCGCAGGTGAGGTCCCAGGGTACTGAAATCTTGTTAAGACAATTAATTCCGCCGGCCATGGATTCGCTGATCGCGGTGGTGACAAAAGGCTTTATATAGGTGCCATTTTCCGGCAGGTTGTCGATACGATCCTGTATATCGGCGATTCTGAATACGCTTGGTGCGGTCATGTATTTCTCCAGGTTTTAGTAGTGCAATCTTAGTTAACAAGCAACTCGGAAATTGCCTGGTCGAGGTAATTGTGAAACTCGGGGTCGTTGCCCGGTGACGCGACACAATGTCCCCATGGGGACTGGTAGATGCGCAGCTCGCCAGCAATGATGTGCTCGATTTCGAGCTGATTGTCCTCCGGGCAAAAGTATAAATCGTTATCGCAGGCTATGACGATGGTTTCCGCCTTGATTGCATTAAGGGCTGCCTTGAAATCGTGCTGGTAGATTTCGTTGGCGCTGATGTCGCCCATCTGCCAGGTTTTCAGTTTGCACAGCAGATCATTGGCGTCCCAGTCGAGATGATCCTGTTCCCAGTCCTGCAGCAGCGCTTCGGCGCTGTCGAAGCCCTGCAGGCGGTACATCTGTTCGCGATAAAAGGTTTGCGAGAAGGCCCAGCCGGCGTAAACGCGCCCGAAAGCCTTCAATCCCTTGACGGGTGGTTGCGTGTAATTGCCGTCCGCGTAAACCGAATCTGCCTGCAGCGCCGCCTTAACGCCTTCGAGAAAAACGATATTGTGTGTGGAAGTCTTCGCCGACGCGCAAAACGGCAGGATCGCGTTGACGAAGTCCGGGTATTGCGCGCCCCATTGGAAAGCCTGGCAACCCGCCATCGACCAACCCGTGACCAGCGCAATTTGTTTCACGCCCAGGGCTTCGGTAAGCAGTCGGTATTGCGCGCGGATATTATCGTATAGCGTGATATCGGGAAAGTTGGCCGCATCGAACGGAGGCGGGGTGTTGCTCGGTGACGACGATATGCCGTTGCCGAACAGGTTAACCGAGACCACAAAATGACGTGCCGGGTCGATGGCCCGGCCAGGGCCGAAAAACCCCTCGTTACGCATATGGCTGCCGGTATAAAAAGTCGGCAGCAACACAGCATTGTCACGGCCCGCGTTTAGCTCGCCACAGGTCTTGTAGGCGAGCTTCGCATCAGCTAGAACGAGCCCCGATTGCAGCTCGAAGTCCCCGAGATCAAATACTGAATAGTCTATGCTCATGAACTAGTAAAGACGCAGGTATTCCCTTACTTCCCAGTCGGTGGTTTCCTGGTGGTAGCGTTCCCATTCATCGATCTTGTAGGCCAGAAAGGAGCGCACCATCGCTTCACCCATGACGTTCCTGGCGAGTTCACTTTTGCCGAGCTGCTCGGTCGCCTCCATCAGGTTTCGCGGCAGCGGTGTCAGCTTGCGTTTCGCCTTTTCGGCATCGTCCATTACGTACAGGTCTTCGTCCAGCGACGGACCCGGGTCGAGCTCATTCACCAGGCCTTCGACCTGCGCCGCCAGCATCATACCGAGCGAGATATCGGGGTTCATGCACATATCGGCGGCGCGATTCACAATCGCAAATCGACTCTGCGGCAGGCGTAGCATGGCGGAACGGTTGTTGGAACCATAAGCCATGTGCGTCGGCGCCCAGGTGTAGGTGCCACCTTCGAAGCCGCCCACCTTGGGTACCAGGCCGTTATAGGAATTGACCGTGCTGC
>CALDDP010000171.1 GCA_937936805.1 uncultured Gammaproteobacteria bacterium
CCAGTTGCGATTCGATGGCATGATCATCGAGCAGGTTGCGCACGAAATCGATGAGTTGCAGGTTCGATCTGGTACTGGTGGTGTCGAAAGCGACCAGGCGGGCAAGGATTTCCTCGCTGTTCATCAGAGATCTCCCGGCACGCCATAGGATGGCGCATCTGCAGGTCGATATGCGCGCGTAACATAGTCGTCGATCTGCGGCTCGTAAACTTCCCAGCCGGTAAGCATTTTAGCGATCGGCTCTTCGTCCCAGTCGATGCGTAACTCGGCGAGTGGCCAGCTGGGGTCGCCGCCGAGCAGCATACCCGCCGAATGCAGCGAGCCGGCTTCGCCACCGGCGTCGACGCCGGCGCAAAGGGCGCCCAGCACCCGTGAACCGAAGCTGCCAGCGGATTCTTCGAAGGCTTTTATCATCGCTGCCGGTACCGTTTCGTTGGCGAGTAAATTGCCGGCGGCGACACAGTGTTTGCCTTGCGCCGAGGCGAAACAACCCAGCACGGCATCCCCGCTGAATAAGCCGGTTGCGCCGCTGCAATCAATCAGGCCCAGTTGCCGGAACTGGATGTGGGGCGTGCTTTGCACCACGGCATCGATTGCGGCGTTTACTTCGACGTCATCCGCAAGCAACCTGAGCATGCGCGGGCCGAGGCGTGGGTCAGTAATATTCTGGCTCAGCGCAATCCCGACGCCCGATTGCCAGTGCAGGCAACGGCTACTGACGCTGATGCTGGATGAAGCTATGGCGGCACCCAGTTGACCAGTGGTTTCATCCCAGGCGGCGATTGATAGTGTCATCTCATTTCCTGTTGCTGAGCCCGGGCGGCGCAGCTCTACGTAAAGATCTCGCGATACCTGTTCCGGGCCGGTTGATTCGGTTGGCGAAGAATAACACGGTCGGCGCTGATGTCATCCGCCAGCGGGCGTGTTATTCTTTTGCGCCCGGGTTAGCGGACGGGGTGGATTTACGGACCACGGGGCCGCAGCGTTCATAAAAACAGGAGGACGCACTATGCCGACGCATAAACGTATTCGCATGTTCAATACGCGGGATACCTATCCCAATCAGGCACTCGACAATGACTTGTGTCAGGCGGTGGTGGCGGGCAATACCGTTTACCTGCGCGGACAGATCGGCACCGATTTTGAAGGTAACCTGGTCGGCCTGGGGGATGCCGGAGCGCAGGCGCGACAGGCGATGAAAAATGTCAGCCAGCTGCTCGAGGAATGTGGAAGTGAGCTTGCTCATATCGTCAAGACAACGACCTATATCACCGATCCACGTTATCGTGAGCCTGTCTACCAGGAAATCGGTAAGTGGTTGAAAGGGGTGTTTCCGATTTCGACCGGCATCGTAGTCGCCGGACTGGGTCAGCCCGAATGGTTGATGGAAATCGATGTTATTGCCGTGATTCCCGCAGATTAACCCGAGCGGCCGTTCATTTCCGGTTTGATAGACTAGTGGTACCGTTTACGCTTAAACAGCTCAGCTATTTTGTCGCCGCTGGTGAAGCCGGCAGCATTCTGCGCGCCGCCGAGAATATTCACGTTTCGCAGCCGTCGATTTCAAATGCGATCGCCCACCTTGAAAACGTATTCCATATTCAGCTTTTTATCCGTCACCACGCGCGAGGGATGAGTTTGACCACGGCCGGCGGCCAGGTTATGGAGCAGGCAAAGGCGCTGCTGCGGGACGCCGCCGAACTGAAAAGTTTTGCCGGCAAATTATCAGACCAGATATTCGGCTCGATCAATGTCGGCTGCTTCATCCCGCTGGCACCCATCGTGACGCCAGAGCTGTGCCATGGGTTCATGCAAGCGCACGAGGGAGTCGACGTCTATGTCAGTGAAGGCAACCAGGCCGAATTGTTGAGTAAACTCAAGAAGGGTGCGATCGATCTTGCCATTACCTACGACCTGCAGCTCGATAACGATATTGCCTTTAGCGCGTTGGTCGAACTGAAGCCTTATGTGCTGCTGGCAGCCGATCATCATCTGGCGGGCGAGGATTCGATTTCGCTGACCAGTCTTGAAAACGAAAAATTCATTTTGCTCGATTTACCGCTCAGCGACACCTATTTCATGTCGCTGTTCGACAGCCATAATCTAAAGCCCAATATTTACGCGCGCACCCGGCATATCGAGGTGCAGCGGGGCCTGGTGGCCAACGGCTATGGCTATAGTCTCGCCAATGTGCGCCCGGTGAACAATAAATCGCTCGATGGCAGCAGCCTGAAATACGTGCCGCTGCGTGGCTCCAATCCTGGCCTGACCCTCGGCATAGCGACGCTGCGCAACATTAAAAAAACAATCGTGGTTGATATTTTCAGCCAGTTTTGTCAGCAACAGATTAACACTGATAACATTCCCGGAATGGCCAGGTTGCAGGGCCACGGGGGAGAGGATGATGAGTAGAGACCCGCGTTACGATATTCTGTTTGAGCCGGTGAAAATAGGACCGGTTACCACGCGCAACCGATTCTACCAGGTCCCGCATTGCAACGGTGGCGGCTACCGCGATCCGTCAGCAGTCGCGGCGATGCGCAAAATCAAAGCCGAAGGTGGCTGGGGTGTCGTGTTTACCGAGCAGGTGGAAATGCATCATAGTGGCGAAATTACGCCGTTCATCGAACTGCATCTGTGGGACGACGACGATCTGCCGATGCTGGCAAAGATGGCGAATGCGGTGCATGAGTACGATGCTCTCGCCGGGATCCAGCTGGCCTATTCCGGCGTAAACGGACCCAATCTGTATTCCCGCGAGGTACCGATGGCACCGACCGCGATGCCGGTTCGCGCGTTTCACCACGATCCGCTCAGCGCGCGCGCGATGACAAAAAAGGATATCCGTGACCTGCGTCGTTGGCATCGCAATGCTTTCAAACGTGCCAAAACGGCAGGTTTCGACCTGGTGTGTCTGTACGGTGCGCATGGCTTCGGTGTCATCCAGCATTTCCTCTCACGCGCGACCAATCATCGTACCGACGAATACGGCGGAAGCCTCGAAAACCGCAGTCGCCTGATGCGCGAGCTGGTCGAAGAGGGAAAAGATGTCATCGGCGACAGCTGTGCAATTACATTGCGCCTATCGCTCGATGAGACAGTGGGTGATCTCGGTTTCGCCAATAGCGAAGTGCGTGATCTGATCGAGATGCACGCCGAACTGCCCGATCTATGGGATCTCGCGCATGGCGCCTGGGAAGATTGCTCGGGACCATCCCGGTTCAAGGAAGAAGCCGCGCAGCAGGAGCTGGTATCCGGGATCAGGGATCTGACGCCAAGGCCGGTGGTCGGCGTCGGTCGTTTTACTTCGCCCGATGTGATGGTGAAGCAGGTGAAAAACGGAACTCTCGACTTGATCGGTTGCGCCCGACCCTCGATCGCCGATCCTTTTCTGCCACGCAAGATAGACGAGGGACGTATCGAGGATATCCGTGAATGCATCGGCTGTAACATCTGTATCACCGGTGACATGACGATGTCGATATCGCGCTGCACGCAAAACCCGACCTTCATGGAAGAGTGGCGCAAGGGATGGCATCCGGAAGATATACAGGTGAAAGGTGACAGCGAATCGGTGCTGGTGGTCGGTGCCGGCCCGGCCGGACTCGAGGCCGTCCGGGCGTTGGGCAAGCGAGGTTATCAGGTGGTGTTGGCCGAGGCTGACACGCGACTCGGTGGGCGGGTTGCACGCGAACGCGAGCTACCCGGGCTTTCTGCCTGGGGACGGGTGGCGGACTATCGCGAATACCAGCTAAGCCAGATGCCGAATGTCGATATCTATCTCGACAATGAACTCGGTGCCGA
>CALDDP010000172.1 GCA_937936805.1 uncultured Gammaproteobacteria bacterium
TTAAATCATCACAACCAGCTTGCCGAAATGGCCGGCTGCACGCATCGCGTGGTAGGCGGCGCGTGCATCTTCAAAATCAAACACCCGGTCAATAACCGGGTGTACCTGGTTCACTGTAAACGCGGCGTTCATGTCTTCGAACATCTGCCGGTTGCCAACGTAGACGCCCTGCAGGCGAATTGATTTTCGCATTACCGCGGCCGGGTTAATCGTGCCGCCGGTGAGCACCCCGATCAGGCTGATGGTGCCGCCAATCCGGGTGGCTTCAATGGTCTTTTCCAGGGTGCCGCCGCCACCGGTTTCGATAGTTACATCGACGCCGACACCATCGGTTTTTTCCAGCACCTGTGCTTGCCAGTCAGGGTTTTGGCGATAGTTGATCACCTCATCTGCGCCAAGATCCCTGGCGCGTTCCAGTTTGGCGTCGCTGGACGAGGTGATGATTGCCCGCGCGCCGACCATTTTAGCAATCTGCAGGCCGATGATTGAAACACCACCGGTGCCAAGAAACAGGGCCGTATTTCCAGCTTTCAGGCGACCTTGCTCAAGCAGGCAGTTCCAGGCCGTCAACGCGGCACAGGGCAGCGTCGCTGCTTCTTCAAAGGACAGGTGGGCTGGAATATGCACTGCACCCGCCTCGTTCAGCAATGCTTCTTCGGCGAGCATACCATCGATAGGGCCGCCCATTGCGCTCGCCATGGCTGCAGCAGATATGCGTCCGTCAGACCAGTTCTGGAAGAAACACCCGGCGACCCTATCCCCGGCTTTGAAGCCGGTGACGCCGTCACCGACGGCGATCACTTCACCCGCACCGTCAGAGTTCGGGATGAGCGGATAAACGACACCACGCGAGGCCGGGTCCTCGATGGTTGAAAGATCGCGATAATTGATTGACGACGCACGTATACTGACGAGAATTTCGCCTTTACCCGGTTGCGACGAGCGGCGTTCGTTAAGCGCAAGTGCATCGACGCCACCGTCAGATACAATTTCATAAGCCCGCATCAGAAATCTCCTCAAATTCTGGGCAAATACCGCCCACAGTATATCTGTTTCCGTCCCGCAGCTTTGTTTGCGGTCGCTTCGTGTTGACCGTAGTGTAAGTAGTAAGGCTTCATCAGGCAAAGTTGCAAACGCAAAGCTAGCGAATAGAAGAAAGCCAAACTTGCAGAAACTACCGTCATTCTTACCAGCCATGCGGACCGGGATCCTATGGCTACAGAACTTAACGACCAGGGGCGCCTACGGGCACAGGCCCTGGTCGAGGCCGCAACCGAGATGAACATCACCGCGATTTACAGCCCCGATCTGAAGCGTAACCTGGTACCGCCAGACCATTGGCGGAAAACCTCGGTATAGAGGTTCAGATTCTGGGCGCGAGTAAGTATGAGGTTTCTAAAGCCATTCTCATGGAGCATCCGGGCGAGGTAGTGATCTGGATAGGAAATAGTGGCAACCTGAAGGAAATTTATCCGTTTCTGGGCGGCGAGGGTGCACCGCCCACCGTGTACGGTGACCTCTTTATTATGAAGATAAAAGATAGCGGGAGCCCCGAAGTCATCAAAAATCGCTATGAGCCTGCGTGAACGACTGAAAAATCGGCTACCCGTTTCCAGTATGAGATTAATCAGCGCCCTCTATTAAGAGAATCGATCCTTAACTTTAATTAGTCAGCGGCTCTCGACCGGCCGTCGGAAGTCCCTTGCGAATTTGTTGTGAAAAGTCGGGGGAGGTCCCCGCGGCCTTGCCTTTCTCGGTGATATTGCTTTTTCGACGGAGCTCTTCGAAAGGCAGGCTGGTGTCGATCGTACCTCGCTCGTAGCCGAGCTCGTCGATGTAGCCGTTCACAATAATGCGCCAGTCGAAAGGTCTCTGGGCGGCCACGTGTTGCGCATGCTGTCGGATCACGGTGGTGCAATTGTGCAGCAGCGCGTTGTACCAGCGAGGCTTGCTCACGAGCTGGTTCATCGTCTCCAGATAGTTGACGAGTAACGCGCGAGCGCGAGGCACCGGCGTCGTCATGCGGTAGAGATAAACGTCTTCACCACGATGATTTGTGCGCAGACCAATCAGGTCCCGCTCGTCGGCAGCAACATAGTAGAGTTCGAACTGCCGAAAAAAGCCGAGTATGGCGGAGTACTCTTCGCCGACCTCTTTACGCGTCTCAATCGAGACCGCCAGATGCTGACCGTCAGCGAAATCCCAACTCATGATCGTATGCGCGATCATCGGCGAGCCCCAATAGGACAGGTAGATGTCGAGACCCCGAATCTGCGATAGATCGTAGGTTCGGGTTTCCCAGTTTTCGTCGAAGTCAGTCTCGCTGCGGTAATGGAAGTTGCGTACATTGCTGATCGTAACGAGGTCTCCGTCGAAGGTCGCGGACGGAGGTCTGGCGACATCGACCAGCCATTCGCGATCGTTGCTCGGCTCGATGCCGAGCCACCATGCCTGCACGACTACGAACAGAACCAGGAAACCAACCCACAGCCGCCACACCGGCCGAGCCAGAAAGAGCAGAGCGATCACCGCCACGACGAAGGCCGTCGACAACGCGCCCGCCATAAGTCGCGATTCGGGGCCGTCATACCACAGGCAAGCCGCTGCCCAGATCGTCAGCACGAACAGAAATGGAATCGAAATGGCAATTTTCATATGGCAATCTCTCCCGATTGCGACCGTGGCTGCTTATCAATGCACAGCCAATCAATAGAGCGGGAGTATAAAGCACCTGTTACCCGATAGTAATATGTCGATGCAATTCTCCAAAAGTCGACCAGGGATAAAGTCACATGCATTCGCGAACATGGTGGAGGTGCATTTATTGAGCTGCCCAATCAGTTCTTTCTGGATCGGTAATAGAAGTTTATATATCTGGAAGTGTTATGGCCCGTGAACAACCCGTGTTATCGAAAAGGAGAGATTAATTAAATACAGCAGAAAGCGCGGTTGTCGGACTATTAAAAAAGCAGATGCCCTGGTTCTATAAGCGCGAGACATTGCCCTGATATGATCTGCGCTATCCCGCGAGTGAAAGAAACCAGGATGATATCTCGCTAAAGTAACTGCTAACCAGCAGAGTCACTGCAAGCAACCCAGCGACAGCAATAAGTAATCTTATAGTCTTAAGGCAAGCCAATATAGCTTCAATCGGAGCCATCAATTCTCTCAGATCGAATTTAATATGTTCGTTTGTATACTTTGTTTCTTCGAGAACGGTTTTGATGAAAACATTGTCTCTACTCAACCTCTCCATGGATTCTCTTACCTCAAGTGTCTGGATATTGGCCTTTCTAAGTTCTTTGACCATGGCCTCTAATCTGGAGTCCATCGATTTGACATCTTTGGCAAAATCATCTGGGTCCAACATATAGTTTTCTCCTTTTGTGGCGAGTAGTTCTGTTTCATCGAACCCTGAATCGTAACCCCAGGTCCCCGAGATTACAAATGAACAACACGGTGAAGAGCCGACTTCCCCTAATTTTGATCTAAAGCAATCAATACCCAATCCCGACACGCCAATCGGTGGTAGATTTCAGATATCGCTCGAGAACGCATCCATATTGTTACATCAATAAGAAACACTTAAATGGGGTATTAAAATGACAGTCTGGCGCATTTGATTCAACTTTAATAGCAATCTGAATTCAATGACGGTCTCACACCGTCTTATTTCGAAGTGGGTTTCCGGGCTAACGGAATTGAGCAATAATTTCGGCAATCTGCCTGAGATGGTTGGCCCGAACACCTATCTGAGTCCCGAACCGGGATCTAATATCCTCATTCACCGATTTAAGGGCATATGGATCAATATAATAAAGGTCCTTGCCCGACTGGTCGTCAAAACCAGCCTCGATCCATTTAACTACCTGGTACAGGCGGGAGTTATCAAGGGATTCAAGGGCCTCGATAATTTCCTCGGATTGAATTGTTTGGGAAAAGACAGCCTGCGGATCAAACTTTTCCAATAACGAATCTATGTTGGAGGGAGTTTTTGAAATCAGGCTCCAGAAACTGTCCAGTTTCATTTTTTGAGCTGCCCGGTGGTAACTACTGTTCTGTTCCTGCATATAACTGTATATATCCCGGCAATTGGCAAATCGATTGCAATCCACATCGAAGATGTTGATTTCCTTGTATTGCATATCGCCGGAAGCATAGAGTGAATCAACCGAATCAATAAACAGCTTCTTGAATTCGACTGGATTGTAATCAACAACACCGCAGGCTATATCATCGATAATTCTCTCCGCCAGTAGCATCAGTGTGACCGGATTGGTGATGTCACAGCTATCGAACAGGGACGAAAGCATTGACTCAAACACCTGCCGCGCATCGTCGTCGGCGAGTTGATAGTAATTGTCCTTATCAAGATACGAATCATAATGTTGCTCGTTAACCCAGCTATCGAAGTCTCCTTCAAAATCTGCTTTGATGTAATATCCATTCCTGACAATGCTGAATAATCCTTTTAGTGAAATCTGGTCCAGACGATAAAATACGGTATCCAGCAAAAGCCTGATTTTCGGGGTTACAACTCCGGTTTTCTGATCTTCGAAATATCCCATATTCACTAGAAACTTGAATCCCTTGTTACCCGCATGATTCCCTTTTAACAATTCGTCACGATCTTTTCGTTCAACCAGATACCTGGTCACTAATATGAGCGCCGAGAACAACGTCAGGAAGTAGGTAAATGCCATTCCTCTCGATAGTTTGAAGTGCATACTATTGTGGCGATAAATATATTCGTAGAGCTGAAGCGCTTCGGCAATGATTCTGATATTTCTAACAGTCGCTTGATCAAGCAAGCGCTCAAACGAGGAGAAGTTTTTCTTTATTATTGAGCGAATGAAACTTTTTGAGGCCTTACTACTGTAGTCGACCAGATCGAGTGAAATGCCTATTATTTTTCGATAGTCACTTTCGTAGCGATAGATATGTCTGATCGTCTTTTCCCGGGCACTCGAAAAAGCATATACTGCACTGGGTGGCATCTCTTCAAGATTACCAATCAGAATGCATTTCAAATTTTTATGTTCCACCAGCCGATTGATATAAGAGAGACAAAGATGCAGGTCTCCGTGCCAACGCTCCAGGTCATCAAGGCATACCACCACCGAGTGGTCGGAGCCGCTATCGCTGGTAGAAGTCGGTACCCGTCTGGTGTTGTCTGAATAGTGACTCATCCCGACCGCTTCCTTTTCAATCCTTGGCAATGAATGAAGCTCAGTTCCAACGGACTTATTTCTTTTCGATTGGATTGCTTCGATCTGGGCGTCGATCTCAATATCGATCTCGTCGAAAGAACTCAGGCCATAAAGTGATGTGTAAACGAAACTTGTTGCTGCTCGCCCGGGGATGATTGAATGCCAAATGAAGTGGGTTTTGCCGACTCCCCAGGGACCATCGATCATAATCGCATACTTAGAGTTGCCACGATCCAGATAGGCATGTATTGCTCGGGAAATACTGTCTGAACTTGTCATTACTCGATAGCAGCCGTTTGACTAATTTGCTGGATAAAAGCTCGTCTCCCGAAAGCCTGCACAGCAAAAGATCATACCTAAACCCGGTTTGATGCCCTTCTTCTAGCTACAACGGATTTTTTGCAGTACACCCGAAATCCTGTTATCCAGGACAGCAGGAAACGAAATTTTATGAATTATCTCTTAGATTATTTGTTAAAGTTTTGACGTGATTCACATAAGGGTATTTTCTCCGATAGGAGATTTCCTTGAAAATCAACCGGGTAGGTGACCCGTTAAGGCTGTTCTCTATAGGTAGCAATTTAAAGATATCGCTGGCTATTCTGGAAGTCCGGGCTTGCGAAGGTTTCGATCGAAGTGTTCGGGATCTTCGGGATCGATGAAGGGGGTCGTCCTGGATTGCATCCATTTCTTAATCGTTGCTTGTAGATCGCATTGCAGAATACGATCGATAGCCTCTTTTGCCTTATCGGTTTTGCCAAATGCAGTCAGACTAGCCGCCAGGTAGAGGCATGAAATCGGAGTCTCAAAGTCGCGCAGGCGAGCGAATGTCGTAATTGCCTCTTCGTATTTGCGGGCGTCGAAGAGAGCCATTCCCAGTTGAATCAGATGATACTTGGTATAGTGCGGATTAATTCGCATAGCTTGATAGATCAACTCAGTGCCCTCTTGAGCCTTACCAGCACAGGGGAAATAAAAGCCGGCATCGGCCAGCGCTTCGGTATCGTCAGGGTTGAGTTCTATGGCCCGTTGTCGCCACTGGATTCTGCATTTTGCAGTCTCCGTTATGGAGAAGCGTTAGCAGAGTAAGTGGCATTCAGCCAATAAATTAATATTAATCTGCGTATTAGTCTGCATTGGGTTTTCTACGAAATTTCGTCATAGCCTGTGATCCCCTTTTGCATAGTGGGTTTTGTGGTATTCTGCGCGGGCCTGGTGGAGCAAACCACCCATAGCTAGAGGTTATATCATGAACGAGGAAGCCAGCGGCCTTCCCGAGCATCCGCGTATTCGACCTGCGGATCCCCGCTTCTCTTCAGGGCCGTGCAAAAAATATCCCGGCTGGGATATCACCCATTTGAACACCGATTTCCTGGGCCGTAGCCACCGCGCCAGACTCCCCAAACAACGTCTGCGCGACGCCATCGATATCTCGCACCGTATGCTGGGCCTGCCATCTGACTGGAAGCTCGGTATTGTTCCCGGTTCCGATACCGGCGCCTTCGAAATAGCGATGTGGTCACTGCTCGGCTCGCGACCGGTCGATGTGCTGGTCTGGGAGAGTTTTTCCAATGACTGGGCGAAAGATCTGCAGGCGCTCGGGATCGATCAGTTAAATCTTTTCCAGGCCGAATACGGTGAGCTTCCCGATCTGGAGCAGGTAAACCCGGCGCATGACCTGGTGATGGTTTATAACGGAACTACCAGTGGTGTCTGTCTCCCGGACCTGGAATGGCTGGACGCAGAACATGAAGGACTGGTTCTGTGCGATGCTACCTCTGCTGCCTTCGCCATGCCGATTGATTTCGACAAGCTCGATGTGGTCACCTGGTCCTGGCAGAAAGTACTCGGTAGCGAGGGTGCGCACGGCATGCTGGCGCTTAGCCCGAGAGCTGTAGACAGGCTTGAGTCATTACCGCCGCGCTATCCGCTACCGAAACTGTTTCAGCTGACCAAAGGCGGGAAATTAGTTGAGGGTATTTTCAGCGGGGCCACGATCAATACGCCCAGCATGCTGGCGCTGGAGGATTTACACGCGGCATTGGCCTGGGCCGAACGCGAGGGGGGAGTCGAGGCGCTATGGCGGCGTACGCGCCGTAACTTCGATTGTATCGATGCCTGGGTTAGTCAATCGCCCTGGATCGACTGGTTACCCAGCGATCCGGCAACCCGCTCGCCAACTTCGATGTGTTTACAGGTCATCGATAGTGACTTTGTCGGGCTATCGCTGCAGGATCAGCAGCAGGCGATTAACACGATGCTCGCCAGTCTGGAGCAGGAAAACGTCGCCCTCGACATCGGCAATTATCGCAATGCACCGCCCGGGTTTCGTATCTGGGGCGGTGCCACGGTCGAAACCAGTGACCTGCAGGCATTGACGCCGTGGCTCGACTGGGTTTTCGCGGAGTTCAAACTATCGACACAGGAGCAGCAACATGACTAAGCCAAGGGTTTTGATTTCCGACTCGATGTCGAGTCAGGCAGTGACGGTGTTCGAAGAGCAGGGTGTCGAGGTGGTGCAGTCGAGCAAGCTCAGCGAAGCCGAGTTGTTCGATATGATTGGTGAATTTGACGGCCTCGCGATCCGCTCCTCCACCAGGGTAAGCGCCGAGTTACTCGAACACGCGAAGAATCTGAAGGTGGTCGGGCGGGCCGGTATCGGTGTCGATAACGTCGATGTCCCGGCCTGCACCCGGCGGGGCATCGTGGTCATGAATACCCCGCTGGGTAACGCTATCACCACCGCCGAGCATGCGATGGCGATGATGCTGGCGCTGGCGCGGCATATACCGCAGGCGAACAGCTCTACCCATGCCGGTAAGTGGGAAAAGTCGCGTTTTATGGGGGTTGAGCTGACCGGTAAATTACTGGGCCTTATCGGCGCCGGTAACATAGGTTCCATCGTCGCCAGCAAGGCGATCGGTTACGGCCTGCACGTGCAGGCTTACGACCCCTACCTGACCGAGGACCGCGCCGCCAGGCTGGGTATTAAAAAGGTCGAGCTGGATACCTTGCTGATCAGCTCCGATATTATTTCGCTGCATGTGCCCAAAACGCCCGAGACCGCCAATATCATCAGCGCCAGCGCGATTAATAAAATGAAGAAAGGTAGCATGCTGATCAATTGCGCACGTGGTGGCCTGGTCGATGAGCTGGCACTGCTGGCCGCACTCAAAAGCGAACATTTGAAGGGTGCCGCTCTCGATGTCTACGAGGTCGAGCCGGCGCGGGAAAATCCGCTGTTCGAGCTCGATAACGTGATATGTACGCCGCATCTCGGTGCTTCGACGATCGAAGCGCAGGAAAAGGTTGCGATTCAGATTGCCCAGCAAATCAGTGACTTCCTGCTCACCGGGGCGATCAACAACGCGATTAACGCGCCCAGTATCAGTGCCGAGGAAGCGCAGTTGTTGTATCCTTACCTGCAGTTGGCGCAGTGCCTGGGTTCTTTTGTTGGCCAGCTAACCCATGACCCGATCAGGACACTGACGGTAACCTATGGCGGCGAGGCGAACGACCTGAACGTCTCCCCGTTGACGGTGCAGGTGGTGCAGTCGATCCTCGAGCACCACAGCAGTTACGTAAATTCGGTCAATGCCCGGGAGGTCGCGCGGGATCGCAACATCAACGTGATCGAGGCGCACAACGAGGGCCGCGACGAGTACCCTTGCCGGATTACTGTTGGCGTTGAGACCGAAACAAGGTCGCGCAGTATTTGTGGCACGCTGATTCAAAATCGGCCGCGCGTGATCGACGTGAAGGGAATTCCGCTCGAGTCGAAGCTCGGCGAGCACATGCTCTACATCACTAATGATGACAAGCCGGGTGTTATCGGTAATATTGGTACGTCTACCGCGGAACGCGGCATCAATATCGCTAACATGCACCTTGGTCGTGATACTCGCAACGGTAACGCGATAGTGCTGATTGAAATTGACGAGGAGCTGAGTAATGACGATCTCGCGCATCTGCGTTCGCTGCCAAACATCACCGACGTCCAGTATTTGCATTTTCCTTCCCTGCGATGATTGAAGACGCCTCGGTTCAGGCACCACGATGGTTGGGGCGCAGCGATGCGCAACAGCCCTTTGTGATTACAGTTTGCACGGCAGGTGAATGTAATGGCGCCCTGGCTTTGCTAGATACGGAGCTGGGTGATCTGCAAATCCGTGAACATCGCCCGCTGGCGACCAATGCCTGCGATGTAACTGTCGACTGTGACCCCGACGCTGCATGGTCGCTGTTGCAGTCGTTGCGCGCGAAACTGGTTGATGCGGATGTCTATATGCAGCCACGGGAATCTCGAGGCAAGCGCCTGTTGATCTGTGATATGGACATGACTATCGTTGCTGCCGAAACCCTCGATGAGGTTGCCGCGATGCTGGGCCTGGGCGAGCGAATCGCCGCAATAACGAAGCGCGCGATGCATGGCGAGATCGATTTTAACGCCGCGTTGCGTGAACGCATTGCCATGTTGGCGGGACAGCCTGAGCAGGTATTTCACGATATAGTTGAACGCTTACACCTGAATCCCGGGGCAGAGCAGTTGCTCGCCGCGGCAGGTGCTGCCGGGGTACATACGATTTTGGTCAGCGGCGGTTTTGCGCAGGTTGCCGAACCCGTCGCCCGGCGACTCGGTTTCGACGAGGTACATTGTAACTACCTGGAAATTGACGCGGGGAAACTGACTGGAAAGGTAAAGTCGCCGATTATCAATGCCGATTTGAAATGCAGTCTGTTGCAGCGGCGTGCGCAGGCTCTCGGGTTGACGCTGAGCGACTGTTGCGCCATTGGCGATGGCGCCAATGATCTGCCGATGCTCAGGGCTGCCGGTCTTGGTATCGCTTACCATGCCAAGCCGGTCTTGCGCGCAGCTACCAGCTGCCACATCGATGCCACCGATCTCGCAAGCGCGATTTATTTTATGGGCCTGGATTTCGTCAGTGTTACCTGAGGCTGTGGCGGTTACAGTGCAAACAGGATATCGGAGCGGATGATGTATTTCGTGCCCGAAGTGATTTTCTGCGAACCGTGCATACAGTGCAGCGGGTGCATGCCATGGGGGAAACACAGGGCGCCACCAATCGGGGTGCGCACATCAATAATATCGGCCTCCTCGGACTGTCGGGCAGGGCGGGCAGGGTTTGCCTTGCTAACGTAGAACTGGGTCGCACCACCTGCGTAGTCCTCGGTCAGAAACAGCAGGAGACTCAATTGACTCCAGCGGTCATTATAGGCGTTGTCGATCAGCTCACCGTCGATGATACGCGATCCGGGCCAGGAACCATCGGTATGCGGTGCGAAGTAATCCCCCGGGCCGTAGCGATAGAAGCGAAAGCGTGAATTGATTCCAAGCGCTGCCTTGCCCGTATTGAATTCATGGTCGTCCCGCACCAGCGACTGGCAACGCTGCCAGATGATGGCGTTGGTCTCGTCATCGATGACCCAGGTCATGCTGTCATTGTGGCGGACAGAGCGCGGCAACGAGACCGCGGCGTCCTCGAGGTAGCCGAAAGTCTCGGTGAGATTGACCAGTCGCCGGCATTCCTCTGTCGACAAAACATCAAGCATCTGGAACGCTCCCGGGACCGCATCTATTTCGAGACGTTTTACGGGGGTGATGTAATCGGTTTCGAGGTTCGCCGGATTGCCGGTACGACAAGCCCAGGCTGGAATCGCCGGATTTTCGGCACCTGCTTCGCGTTCGACGATGTAAAAATCAGCTTCAGTCATAGCGGGTGAAACAACCAGTCTGGGATCGATCGGCAGATTAAACCAGAAGCGTCACCGGGCTGCCATGGCCCGGTGAAAAATATTGATCATGCTCGCTATTTATGACACTTTTAACATCCATCTGACGGTCGATGCCGCGTTTTGCTGCTAAATACAGGCAATCCGCTTCGGCTGAGCGAGGCGAGAAACGACTTCATGGTGGTCCGCTGGAGTGCGCTGCCTTTTATGCAATATGCCGGGAGCGGGCAGGGCAGCAGCTGGCAGGCGCTGAAACATTACCCAAGGAGACCGGAAATCGATGAAAGCGATACAGCAACCCTGGTTTCACACACAACGTATACGTGATGATCTATATTGCATTACCGAGCCCTGTTACGCCTGGCAAAATCGCGCCAATCTCTGGTTGATTAAAGGGCGCGACGCGGACCTGTTAATCGATACGGGTCTGGGTGTTTCCAGCCTGAAAGTATACCTGGCCGACCTGCTCGACAAACCGCTCAAAGTGGTTGCCAGCCACATACATTTTGATCACAGTGGCGGATGCCATGAGTTCGACGAGGTTTACATCCACCAGCATGAACACCAGGCGCTGTGTAGTGGAGATCAGCAAATGATACTAAGTGCGCCCGAATGCGGTTTTGTGCCCGACAGTGATTTTGACTCCATCCCCTACCAGGGTTTCAGCGCCGGCAACTATGCAGTCAAGGCCTGCCCGCAAGCCCGGTCGATTACAGATGGTGACGTCATTGATCTGGGCGACAGGGCATTTGAAGTGATGCATCTGCCCGGCCATTCATCCGGTTCTGTTGGACTGTACGATCTGGACAAGCAGTATTTCTTCTCGGGAGATGCGGTTTACGATGGCGAACTGCTGGATAATCTGGAAGATTCGGTGGTGGACGATTACATCAGCTCGATGGAGAAGCTGTTGCAATTGAAAACCGATGAGATAAGGCCGGGACATTATGGAAGTTTTGATCGGCGCCGGTTGCGGCAACTGGTCCGGCAGTATATTGAAACCAGAAAAGCACCCTTATGCCCGGCCGAAAATTAGTTGCCCGTTTTTGTGAATTTGCGACAGGCTGGCCGAGTGTTCGGTTTATCGTCGAATTAGACGTTTTGTGGCCCGTGATCCGCAGCTCGAATATTTGGAGAAACACGTGAAGAAAAAACTGTTCCTGTCACTTTTGCTAAGTCAATTGATCGCTTGCTCGGCGGAGGTGGGTAGTGAGAAATGGTGTAACAATCTTGAGCAGAAACCAAAAGGTGACTGGACTGCCAACGAAGCAACGGATTACGCGAAGCACTGTATTTTTCAATGAGCAATACGCGATCGGAGCGCTATCGATTTTGCTTGCGTTCGGGCAGTCAAAATCAAACAGACTGATATTTTAATTATCGGGGGCGGGCTTAGCGGGCTCGCAGCAACCTGGCAGTTACGATCTGTCGCGAAAAACGTGAGCGTGATCGAAGCCCGCAATCGTTTCGGCGGTCGAATACTGACAGCTGGCAATAATGGCGCCGATTGTGATCTTGGCCCTTCATGGTTCTGGCCCGGGCAACCGCTCGTGGCCGGCTTGCTGGAACATTTCCGAATTCCACACTACGCCCAGTTCGCTGACGGTGACATATTGTTGCAGCGGGCGGACGGTAAAATCGAGAGAAGTAGCAGTCCATCGCCAATGACAGGGTCGCGGCGCATCCAGGGCGGAATAAATCAACTGGTTGACGCAATAGCCGCTCAAATTGATAACTCCCATTGTTTTCTGGATCACATGGCGATCGCGCTCTCGCTCGATGGAGACGCAATTATCGTCGATGCAAATGCGCCATCCGGGCGCACCCTGATGCGGGCGCAGCATGTCGCCCTGGCGATACCGCCTCGGCTGGCGGCAGAGCTCCAATACACTCCTGAACTACCGCTGGAAGTTATGCGGGTACTGGCCGAGACGCCTACCTGGATGGCGGGACACGCGAAATTTTTCGCGGTCTATGATCAACCCTTCTGGCGCGAGAACGGGCTCTGTGGAACCGCCCTGAGCCAGGCTGGACCCCTGGCGGAAATTCATGACGCGTCACCAGGTGCTGAAAACAGTTTCAGCCTGTTTGGATTTTCCGGCCTCGACTCGCAGAGCCGGGAGACTATGGGGCAAGCTGAATTTATAAGGCATGCGACGATGCAACTCGCAACCCTGTTCGGAGACCAGGCGAATAGCCCGCAGGCGGTATATTTTCAGGATTGGAGTAGTGAACGATTTACAGCCAGTGTTGCCGATCGCAGGCCGCCAACCCGCCATCCTCAGTATGGTCTCGATCTTCGTATGGATAGTGGCTGGGATGGGAAACTAAGTTTTATTTCCAGCGAAACATCTTTTCGCAACGGTGGTCTGATCGAGGGCGCGCTGGAATCGGGACTTGGCTTTGCCGGACGGATGACTGGGTCGGGTGCCGGCGCTCATTGATGATCGCTTTTCACCGCCCTGCTGCTTATTTATAGCTGGGGTTCGCCAAAGGCCGACGTTTATTAGCGGTGCTTCGTGAATATACGCTTGCAAGATTCTGCTGCGCACTGCTGGAGCCGAATTCGACGGCTTTGAGATACATTTCCGATGCCATTTTTGTATTTCTCCTGGTGCCATATCCATTCTGGTACATGATGCCGAGACTGTTATAAGATTCAGCCAGAAAATCTGTCGTAATCTGCAGGCTGTGTGGCTGAAAAGCCAGGGGCGTCCGGATAGCCAGTTCGAAATACTCTTTCGCCAGAATATCATTCTGTTGAACGCCTATACCGAAGTAATGCATGTAACCCAGCTTGTATGCGGCCAGCAGCGAACCGTTATCTGCGGCAGTGCTGTATGCCATGGAAGCCTTTACGTAATCGGGTGACGAGCTGTTAAAATGTGACTCGGCGATCTCAAAAAACTGGTGGGCTTCTTTCAAGCGGAGTTTGATTTTCTCCCTGGCGGTAACGTTTTCCGCACTGTCTGCACCGTAAAGACTGAAATCGATCGAATCGAGAAACTCTACCGGCTTCGGCTGCAGGTATGCCAGGGAGGCAATGAAAAAAGTAGCGATTACAATTACAGCTACACTGGATGTGCCGGCGTTGTCTCTTATCCAGGTAATTTTATTGTGATGGTCTTCAAACAATCGATTCGCCGTGTGGATGACTTTTTGTGCTTTCCTGAAATAGATATAGTTGCCAAACAGCGCGATAAAAATGAAGGGTGAATAACAAAGAATCGCAATCGGCAGTAGCGACGAATAGTCATTTTCGAGAGCCCTCGGGACATGGCTGTTAAAAACAGCGAGGCTTGCGAGGTATATTGGCCAGAAGATAACTGTAACCAGCCATAATCTCCGGTATGCCGTCCAGATAAACATTAATCCAAGTATGCCGAGTGGAATTTGCAGCAGCGTTTCATCAGGCAGGAACTTGTACTCAGATTCACCTGGATAAAAGTCTATTGCCAGTACTATCGCTGCGAAAAACAGGATCGAAAAACTCAGGACCTTCATCAAGCGCTGGTTTGTTTTTATTATCGAAAAGGGGTTCGAATTTGCGGTTTGCCTGAACTCACTGAAAACCACCAGGTAGTAGTCGATGGTGTCCCTCGGGCTCAGGAAAATATTTGGTTTGCCGATGAAGGCTCTTTGTAACTCGGCTTCCAGCCTTTCCTCTTTAAAGGTAGATTTATCGGTACCCTGTTTGCTTCTGCGACGCGAACTGGCGGCGTAATGAGCATGAATATTGAAGGCTTTATCCGCAATAATCGCAGCCAGTTTTTTCTGGCAACCGTTTTGAACCAGCTGGGTGGAGATTTGGCTCTCATTCAATCCTGTTTGTGCGAGTTTGATGGCGTAGTCCAGCATGGCGTCCCAGAAAACCGTATCGGCAAACTCTTCCCCCGACTGGTTTCTAGAATGCCTGGAACCGGAGTAGTTAGCGGATTCCCCGGAAGCCGAGCTTCTGTAGCGGTAATCCGTTGAGGATTGTCCCGAGTAATTACTGCCTCGATCAGCGGAGTAATTTTCAGACAGGAACTTGTATGCTTCTGCCGCCTGGTGAAAGCGCTCCTTCGCCTCGGCCGAGTTGTCGCTTCTATCCGGGTGCCATTTCAT
>CALDDP010000173.1 GCA_937936805.1 uncultured Gammaproteobacteria bacterium
GTTATCAAGGCTGTTCGTGCAATTACCGGTCTTGGTCTGAAGGAAGCCAAGGATATGGTAGAAGGTGCGCCGACTACGGTTAAGGAAGCGGCTGCCAAAGCCGAGGCCGAGGAACTGAAAAAGCAGCTTGAAGAAGCTGGCGCAACTGTAGAGCTGAAGTAGTTCGCGGTTGTCGGGTATACGTACCCAGTACTTAATTGCTCGGGCTGATGGCTGGAAAGTCATCGGCCCGCGCGTGCTTCCCGTTGCGGATGTGCAACGTGGAAAGCAGATGAAAACGTTATTAGTGGTGACTATAGATGGCATACTCTTTTACTGAGAAAAAACGTATTCGCAGGGATTTTGGCAAGCGGCCGGCGGTTATCGATGAACCTTACCTGCTCGCAATCCAGACCGATTCATACAAGCGTTTTCTGAACCCGGAAGGGGAGCAGGCGGGCACAGGCCTGCAACGCGCTTTCGAATCCATTTTTCCGATTGTGAGTTTCAGCGGTAATGTCGAACTCGAGTACGTCAGCTACCGTATTAGCGATCCCGTGTTCGACGTCAAGGAATGCCAGATCCGTGGTCTGACCTATGCCGCACCGCTGCGTGAACTGGTGCGCCTGGTGATTTACGATAAGGAAGCCTCGGCCAAGAATCGCTCGGTCAAGGATATCAAGGAACAGGAAGTCTACATGGGCGAAATGCCCTTGATGACAGAAAATGGTACCTTCGTCATCAACGGTACCGAGCGCGTCATCGTGTCCCAGTTGCATCGCTCGCCCGGTGTGTTCTTCGATCATGATCGGGGTAAGTCGCATTCTTCGGGCAAGTTGCTGTTTTCGGCGCGGGTAATTCCCTACCGTGGTTCCTGGCTCGATTTTGAGTTCGATCCCAAGGACTCGCTGTTTGTGCGTATCGATCGCCGGCGCAAGTTGCCCGCGAGCATTCTGCTGCGTGCGCTCGGTTTCGATAATGTACAAATGCTGGACACGTTTTTTGAACACAACGTATTCAAATTTGCCAGGACCGGTATCAACATGGTGCTTGAGGCCGACTGGCTGAAGGGCGAAACCGCGACCTTTGATCTCAAGGTCAAGAACAAGGTGCTGGTGCAACAGGGTCGTCGCATTACAGCGCTGCACGTCAAGCAACTGAAAGCGTCCAAGATCAAGCAGCTGGCTGTGCCCGACGAGTATGTCGTCGGCAAGATCCTGGCGGAGAGCCTGGTCGATGCAGAAACCGGTGAAATTTTCGCCAACGCCAACGATGAAGTGACTGAAGAGATGCTCGCCATGATTCGCGATAAGGGAATCAAGCAAATCAGTACGATCTTCACCAATGAAGTTGATCGTGGCCCGTATATTTCGAATTCGCTGGCGCTGGATCCAACTACCAATGATCTCGAAGCCAAGGTTGAAATCTATCGCATGATGCGCCCTGGTGAGCCGCCCACACGAGAGTCGGCCGAAAACCTGTTCCAGAACCTGTTCTTTAACGATGAGCGTTACGATTTGTCCGAAGTCGGACGGATGAAATTCAATCGTCGCCTGGGACGTGAAAGCATCGATGGCGCCGGTGTTCTGTCGACTGAGGATATCGTCGATGTGATGAAAGTCCTGATCGATATCCGTAACGGTAACGGTAACGTCGATGACATCGATCATCTCGGCAATCGCCGTATCCGCAGCGTCGGTGAAATGGCCGAAAACGCCTTCCGTACCGGTATTGTTCGAGTTGAGCGCGCAGTGCGCGATCGCCTCGGGCTGGTTGAATCGGAAGGCCTGATGCCACAGGATATTATCAACGCGAAGCCTGTTGCCGCCGCGGTCAAGGAATTCTTTGGTTCAAGCCAGCTGTCACAGTTCATGGACCAAAACAACCCGCTCTCCGAAGTCACCCACAAGCGTCGCGTATCGGCGTTGGGGCCGGGCGGTTTGACGCGCGAACGCGCCGGCTTTGAAGTACGCGATGTGCATCCGACCCACTACGGTCGTGTATGCCCGATCGAGACCCCTGAAGGACCCAACATCGGTCTGATCAACTCGCTCTCGGTTTACGCTCGTACTAACCATTACGGGTTTCTCGAGACGCCGTACCGCAAGGTGGTCAACGGCAAGGTTACCAACAATGTCGAGTACCTGTCGGCGATCGAGGAAAGCCAGTACCAGATAGCGCAGGCGAATGTGACGCTCGACAAGAAAGGCGCCATGACCGATGAACTGATCCCATGTCGTCATCAAAACGAATCGATTCTGTCGACTGCCGACAAAATTGATTACATGGATGTCTCGCCAAAGCAAATCGTGTCGGTTGCGGCTTCACTGATCCCGTTCCTCGAGCACGACGACGCCAACCGCGCCCTGATGGGTTCCAACATGCAACGCCAGGCGGTACCTTGCCTGCGCGCTGAAAAGCCACTGGTTGGCACCGGTATGGAGCGCGCGGTCGCGGTGGATTCCGGTACTACGGTAAAGGCCTTGCGTGGCGGTATAGTCGATTCGGTCGACGCCAGCCGTGCAGTGGTCAGAGTCAACGACTCCGAGACCAGTGCGGGTGAGCCGGGTGTCGATATTTACAATTTCACCAAGTACACGCGTTCGAATCAGAACACCTGTATCAACCAGAAGCCGCTGGTCAAACCGGGCGATAAAATCGAGCAGGGCGACGTGCTTGCCGATGGTGCCTCGACTGACCTGGGTGAACTGGCGCTTGGGCAGAACATGCAGGTCGCATTCATGCCCTGGAACGGCTACAACTTTGAAGATTCGATACTGCTGTCCGAGCGAGTCGTCAAGGAAGATCGTTTTACCACCGTACATATCGAAGAGCTGAGTTGCCTGGCGCGCGATACCAAGTTGGGCTCAGAAGAAATTACCGCTGATATCCCGAATGTCAGTGAAGGCCTGCTGTCAAAGCTGGATGAGTCGGGCGTGGTTTACGTCGGTGCCGAGGTTAAACCTGGCGATATTCTGGTAGGCAAGGTTACGCCGAAAGGCGAGACCCAGTTAACCCCGGAAGAAAAGCTGCTGCGTGCGATCTTCGGTGAAAAGGCATCGGATGTAAAAGATACCTCTTTGCGCATGAAGTCGGGCGTCACCGGTACCGTGGTCGATGTGCGTGTATTCACGCGCGATGGTGTCGAGAAAGACGCGCGTGCGCTCGACAATGAGCGTATCGAAATCGACTCGCTGAAAAAGGATCTGGACGATCAGTTCCGTATTATCGAGGAAAATATCTATCAACGTGTCGGCCGCCTGATCACCGGTAAAAAAGCCAGCGGCGGCCCCGGCGGGATGAAGAAAAATGGCGTTATTACCGCCGACTACCTCGAATCCATCGGTCGTGATCAATGGGCCAAGATTCGCGTTATTGATGACAAGCTTGCCAAGCAGCTGGAATCCTTGAACGAGCAGCTCGAGGCGCAGCGCGGGGAATTCGACAGTCTTTTCGAGGAAAAGAAGAGAAAGGTTACTGCGGGCGACGACCTCAAGCCAGGCGTATTGAAAATGGTCAAGGTTTACGTCGCGGTCAAGCGTCGTATGCAGCCTGGAGACAAAATGGCCGGACGTCATGGTAACAAGGGCGTGGTATCGATGATCGTGCCTGAAGAGGACATGCCTTATCGCGAAGACGGTACCCCGGTCGATGTAGTGTTGAATCCGCTTGGCGTGCCTTCACGCATGAACGTGGGTCAGATCCTGGAAGCCCACCTCGGTTGGGCCGCTGCCGGACTGGGTTTGAAAATTGGTGAAATGGTAGAAGCGCAGCGCAAGGTCGAAGAGTTAAAGACGTTTCTGCGCAAGATTTACAACAGCAACGCCGAGAAGTTGAACCTGAAAGATCTCACCGACGATGACGTGTGGCAGCTGTGCCAGAATCTGCGTAAAGGCGTGCCGATGGCTACGCCAGTATTCGATGGTGCCGAGGAAGAGGAAATCAAGAATATGCTGGCGCTGGCGGACTTACCCGAAACTGGCCAGACCACGCTGATCGATGGCCGCACCGGCGAGGAATTTGATCGCCCGATCACGGTTGGCTACATGTATATGCTGAAGCTCAACCACCTGGTTGACGACAAGATGCATGCGCGTTCCACCGGCCCCTATAGCCTGGTTACCCAGCAGCCGCTGGGCGGCAAGGCACAGTTTGGCGGCCAGCGCTTCGGTGAGATGGAAGTCTGGGCGCTCGAATCGTATGGTGCCGCTTACACCTTGCAGGAAATGCTGACCGTGAAATCGGACGATGTGAACGGCCGTAACAAGATGTACAAGAATATCGTCGATGGCGATTTCAGTATGGAAGCGGGAATGCCGGAGTCGTTTAACGTACTACTCAAGGAAATTCGTTCCTTGAGCCTGAACATAGAACTTGAGCAGGAAAAATTATGAAAGACTTACTGAATCTGTTAAAGAAGCAGGGTGCGGCCGAAGATTTTGACCACATCCGGGTAGGTTTGGCGTCGCCCGATATGGTGCGATCCTGGTCATATGGCGAAGTCAAGAAGCCGGAAACGATTAACTATCGTACTTTCAAGCCGGAACGTGATGGTCTGTTTTGCGCCAAGGTTTTCGGACCGGTCAAGGATTTCGAATGCCTTTGCGGCAAGTACAAGCGCCTCAAGCACCGCGGCGTGGTTTGCGAAAAGTGCGGCGTTGAAGT
>CALDDP010000174.1 GCA_937936805.1 uncultured Gammaproteobacteria bacterium
TTAACCTGCAGTTTATCGAGATTCATGACGCCGCCCCGAAAACGAGTAAAGCAGAACCAGCGCCCACAGCACCGCGCCTACCGAGTATTTGACTGCAATCGTCAGGCTGGTGCTCGAAGACCAGAAGGCTTCCAGGAAGGCTGCAATGATGAGCATCAGCACGATGCCGTACAGCATCGGCACAACATCGCGACCGGCCTGGCGCAGCGAGTCGAGCCGCGACGACTGGCCGGGGTGCAAAATGGCGTAGCCCAGCCTCAGCCCGGCAGCGCCGCTGAAAACGATCGCGGTTAGCTCGAACGAGCCGTGGCCAACCACAAACGGGTAAAAGGTATCGACATAGTCGAGGCGGGTTAAGTGTCCGGCGATACTACCCATGAACATGCCGTTGAAAAACAACACCAGAAGCGTGCCGATACCAAGCACCATACCGCCGGCAAAGCAACGAAACGCGACGCTGATATTGTTCTTGATATAAAAACCGAACATGAAAATATCGGTATCGGCTTCGCGTTCACGACCCAGTTTGCGTGCTTCGGGATCGTACATGCGTTCTACCCCGCGTACCTGGGATGCCTCCAGCATGCTGTATACCGCGTCCTCATCGATGTAGGTCCAGGTACCGGCGATCAGCCCGGGCAGTACCATCACCAGAAACGACACCAGGATGAAATAGCGATGGCGATAGATTGCCAGTGGAAAATCGCGTTTGAAAAAAGCGTAAAAATTGAGCCTGGTCTCCGCGCGGTAGCGATACAGTTCACGATAAACTCCAAGCACGAGGTTATTCAGCCGCTCGACCAGCGCTGCGTCGTAAAGCCGTTCCTTGGCCAGCGCCAGGTGCTGGCACAGCAGCATGTAATGCTCCGCCAGTATCTTGCTGTTATCACCCCGTGACGGATTTTCCAGTGAGTCTTCAATTTGTTGCCAGACTTCGCGGTGCTGTTGTTCGAAGAATTGCTGTTTCATCGTAACCCCAGGAACCAGGCGCCGATACGCTGCAACTGCTCTACCCCGTTATCTGATTTGCGATGGGTTACACCTTCGAGAATAGCGGCCAGTTCCTGTTGGCGGGGTTCGGAAAGCTGCTGGCTGCGCTGCAAAAAATCGACGATGGATGACTGCTCGTTACGCAGTAACGAAGTGGCTGGCGCCAGCGGCAGAATGTCTTTCATCGGCGCGGGTTTGGCCGATTCGGCCACGCTGATAACCAGGGTTCCCGCTGCCATATCTCCAAGCCGTTGAAAACGCCCATTCGACAGCATGGTGACCAGTCCGACCAGGTAAAACAGGGGCAGAAAATCCACCGTGCGTAACAGGTTTCGTACCATAGAAGTGCCGAGGGTAACCGGGCTCAGGTCATCGTTAATGACGGAAATTGCGAGCAACCGCTTGCCCGGTGTCTGACCGCGCATGTATACCTCGAACAGCACCGGGTAAAGCCATTCGATAATGAACAGAAAAATCAGGAAGAATCCGCCGCCCAGGCCGAAGCTGCCGAATGGAATCGCCAGTATCGACAGGACGAAGATGACAATGCCCCGAATCGCAAGGTCTATGGCAAAGGCAAAGAATCGTGGAATAGGTCCTACAACCTGGGCTTCAAGGTTGATACCGCCAGGAATCTCGACCCGGTAACGTGTATCCAGCAATAGCTTTCCTTAATCCGCGAGGGTTTGAGCTTCGGCACCAAACAACTTGAAATATATCATCGAGTACGCGAGAGCGGTCCAGGGCACTATCCAGATCAGGGGAATACCCAGCGGGATGGTGCCCAAAATCATGAGTAATACGACCAGCAGCAGAAAACCGGTTGCCCGGAACCAGATTCGGGTTACCGCCTTGCGCGACACCTCGAGCGCCTGCCAGGCTGTCATGTCCTTTTCGATCATCAATGGCAACGAAAACATATAGGCAAACGTCAGGTAGATACCGGGGAGGATGAGCAGAATATAGCCGAGCATTATCATCAGTGTCATCAGGACATACCAGAGAATGGCACCCGGGATTCTATGGAAGTAGCTGAAAACAGTTCCAGCCGAAACGGTTTTCCCCTGTGCGTGCCGAATGCCCATGATAGTGATGCCGACAATCATCGGCATGGTTGCGGCTATTGCGACTACCTGCACGAGTGAAGCAATAATCGCCGCGCTGCCCTCATCCGCACCAGCGGCAGACAATCCGATAACAACGGGAATGCTGATCAATACGGCGACTATATAAACCACGAACCAGAGCACGGTGGCAATATGGCACTTGAGCTTGAAACCTTTCAGGTCCCTCCAGGCTTCGCCAAGCATTTGCAGCATCCCGACTTCGATATTCCCCGCAATCGCGTCTTCGATATTGCCACCGCCACGTTCGGATCGAATCTTCAGCGCCAGGTCGGATTCAGGTGTAGCGTATATGTCGCTCATGTGTAAATGCTTGATTTCATTGAAGGAGTACCCGCTTAGTATAGCAGGATAAAACAGCAATGCTGCGCTGGCCTGGAGCGGCAAATACCGGCATTGCGGCGGCGCGCATTGCCTCGAACAGTAACCTGCTGCTACTATGTTTTGCCTGGTTTCGAGGTTACAGATTGCTAACAGATGTCGAGTAACGATCCACTGCTGCAGCCATATGTGCTCAAGCACCTGACGTTGCGTAATCGTCTCATGATCAGCTCGCATGAACCCGCCTATACCGACCAGGGTATGCCCAAAAAACGCTACCGCCTTTACCACGAAGAACGCGCCAAGGCCGGGGTGGCGTTGACCATGACCGCAGGCTCGGCACTGGTCTCAAGGGATAGCCCGCCTGCTTTCGGCAATATTCTCGCCTACAGGGACGAGGTTGTCCCGTGGATGACCGAGATGGTCGATGCCTGTCACCAGCATGGCGCCCATGTCATGATCCAGCTTACTCACTTCGGTCGCCGCGCCCACTGGAGCCACGCTGACTGGCTGCCGATTGTATCTCCTTCGGGCGTGCGTGAAACCGCCCACCGGGGATTTCCTAAAATTATCGAAGACTGGGACATCGAACGTATTGTCAGCGACTATGCAGATGCGGCTGAGCGTATGCAGGCATCCGGTATCGACGGTATCGAACTCGAATGTTACGGCCACCTGATCGATCAGTTCTGGTCACCGGTAACCAACTTTCGCGATGACGAATGGGGTGGATCGATCGACAACCGCCTGCGCTTTACGCAACTCGTTCTCGATGCGATTCGAGCGCGGGTTGGCGCTGAGTTTATCGTCGGCCTGCGCATGGTCATCGACGAGCAACTGGAAAACGGTATTACTCGCGACGTCGGCATCGAAATTGCGCGGCGCATGATCGATGGCGGGCAAATCGATTTCATCAATGTAATCCGGGGGCATATCGACACCGACGAGGCGCTCAGCAAAATTATCCCTATCCAGGGAGTACCACTGGCCTTGCACCTGGATTTTGCCGGCGAAGTTCGCGCGGAAACAAGGTTCCCGGTGTTTCATGCGGCTCGTATTGCCGATGTCGCGACCGCGCGCCATGCGATCGCGAGCGGTAAACTCGACATGGTCGGCATGACCCGTGCGCATATCGCCGACCCGCATATCGTGCGCAAAATCATTGACGGGCGCGAGCAGGATATTCGCCCCTGTGTCGGCGCGACCTACTGCCTTGACCGAATTTACCTGGCTGGTGAGGCCCTGTGCATTCATAACCCGGCGTCGGGGCGTGAAGCGAGTATGCCGCATGAAATCACCACCCGGGCGCAACAGTCGAAACGAGTGGTTGTCGTTGGCGCGGGCCCTGGTGGGCTCGAAGCCGCACGGGTCGCCGCTGAACGCGGGCATCATGTAACCGTGTTTGAGGCGACACCCGATCCCGGGGGTCAGGTTTTACTGTGCGTCAGAAATCAACGCCGACGAGACATGATTGGTGTTATCGACTGGCGCGTCGAGCAATGTGCCAAGGCCGGGGTCGAGTTTCGTTTCAACACTTACGCCGAGGCAGATGAAGTACTCGCAGAGAAGCCGGATGTCGTGATCATCGCTACTGGCGGCATGCCCGATACCAATGCGCTCAAATCCGGTAACGATGTCAGCGTGACCAGCTGGGATATTATTTCCGCTGACGTTTTGCCGCATGGCGATGTAATGTTGTTTGACGACGGCGCCGATCATGCAGGCATGCAGGCGGCCGAAGTCATCGCCGATAGCGGTGCGAATCTGGAGTACGTCTCGCCCGAGCGGCAGATTTCGCCTGATATCGGGGGCATCAACCTGACCCCCTACATACACCAGCTGCTGGAGAAAGACGTTCGTCTTTCACTTTGTCGTCGCGTGCTCGAAGCATCCCGTGAAGGCGAAAAAATCCGCGTAAAGCTGGGTAGTGACTATGGCGATTTTCACCTCGAGCGGCTCGTCGATATGCTCGTCATCGATCACGGCAGGATTGCGCTGGACGATGTGTATTACCAGCTCAAGCCGCTCTCCAGCAACCTCGGCGCCGTCGACTACAATGCCCTGATCAACGGGGCAAAACAGGAGCTTGTACGCAACCGGCAGGGCAGTTTTCAGCTTTTCCGCATCGGAGATGCGGTATCCGCGCGTAATATCCACGCCGCTATCTACGATGCCCTGAGACTGGTCAAGGATATTTGAGATAAGGCGCATTGACGCGACCCGGCGCAATTGGCTGAGCAAAGCAATATCGATCGTCACGCTCACCCTCATCGAGTCTATCGGATTGCGCGCCCGGGAAACTGCATGTCCGGCCCCGATTAACGATTTACGGGACAATGCCGATAAGGTGGCAAAGCGACCACCGCAGGTGAATAGTGACGAGCATCACAAACCATTCAAGCGTAAGTATTTCACAGCTTTTTTTAACCCAAGTGGGCGATGCGTAACAGGTTTGGGCGACGAAATGCTCTATCATCAGCGGACTGAATCGGTATATTCGAAACGCAAATGAACAACAGTACACCTATAGGAATCGGATTCATGGAAGGCAAGACCTACATTGTCGGTAGAGAGGGGCACATTTACTTGAATGACCCCTCTGTCAGCAGGCAGCATGCCGAAATCAAGTTTGTCGATGGGAAAATACGCCTGCGCGACCTTAATTCAAGTAACGGCACCTATGTGTTAAAAGATAATCAGCGGGTACAGGTGCAGGAAGGGTATGTGAAGCCGACTCAGCCTATAGCGATAGGTCTGCGCCAATGCACGGTGCAAAGCCTGTTGGCCAATGTCGGCGTTCATGCTAGTTATTCCGATGCTGACGGACTTACCATCGCACTCGAAAAACAGGCCTGATTTTACGCGACTGCAGCGGCCTGCAAACAGATATATTCGAGCGCCAGTTGTGCCGCGATCAGCGCGGTAATCTCGCTGTGATCATAATCGGGAGCAACCTCGACCACATCCATGCCGACAAACTTTATCCCTTCGAGCCCCCGCACTATTTCAAGCGCCTGGTTGGAAGTGAGACCTCCGGGCACAGGCGTACCGGTTCCCGGCGCATAGGCCGGGTCCAGGGCATCGATATCGAAAGTCAGATAAGCACTGCCAACGCCCACGCGACGCTTTATCTGAGCGATGGTTGCATCGATTCCCTGGCGATGAACCCAGGGTGCATCCAGCACCAGGAACTGGTCTTGTTCCTTATCGTAATCGGTGCGGATGCCGATCTGCACAGATTGCAACGGATCAACCAGGCCTTCCTCGACTGCGTGAAAAAACATGCAGCCATGGTCATAGGGGTTATCGTTACGCTCGGTATCGGTATGCGCGTCGAAATGAATCAATGACACTGGTCCGTGTTTTGCGGCTACTTCACGCAGAATCGGTAATGACACGAAATGATCACCCCCCATGCACAAGGTTTGCGCTCCCTGCTGGACAATGTCCGCAACGCAGGCCTGGGTCTGTTCCACCATCGCAGCGGCGTTACCATAACGATAAATCACGTCGCCGTAATCGACCACGCGCAGACGTTCAAACGGGTTGAACCCCCACGGATATTGCTTCTCCCAGCTTGATATATCCCGGCTGGCCGCTCTGATCGCCGTGGGACCGAAACGGCTACCGGGACGATTACAGACCGCCAGGTCGAAAGGCACTCCGAGGACGGCGATCTCGATATCGACCAGGTCGCGGCTGTAGGGGCGACGCATAAACGTGCTGGCACCAAAAAAAGGAGCCTCGGCGGCAGTATCGCTGACGCCGCCCTGCCCGTAAATTGAGTCGGCTGATATGATTTTCGGATCTGGCATGTTCTGCTCCCCATTCCAGGTCTGAATATCAAACCCGGTTTTCGGTTGTGTTAGGTGAAATTCTAACCTGTATCGGCCTCTTGCATAATCCAGTCGCGGAAAGTGTCGATCGCGGATGCCGGAGCCAGTCCCCGCGGATACACGAGGTGGTAACCGTAGTCATCCAGGCTGACAGGCCGATACTGGTATAAACGATCCGTGGCTACTTCATCGTCAACGAGAAAATCGTAGAGTGCGGCGCCCTGCCCGTCGATCACCGCCTGCACGCGCACATTGGGATCCGGAATAACCAGGTCATCAGGTCCCGGCGACCACTCGATACCGGCGGCATTAAACCATTCTGCCCAGGCCTCGCTGCCGTCGCGGTCGTGCAGCAGGGTCAGGTCTGATATCACATTTTCGATACCCTCGGTCTCGATGCGCAAACCGGTAGCACGGCTGGTAGTTAACATTGCCGGACATGGAAAGATCAACTCCACCTCGAAGTCTGCTTCGTTCCAGTCACCTTTACCCCAGCGTATCGCAAGGTCGAGTTCGTAGGAGCGCAGATCCATCAAATCGATCAGCGGCTGAATGCGCAAACTGATATCGGGATGCTGCGTAATGAAATGCATTAGACGTGGGGACAGCCAGCGGGAAGCAAAGTAAGTCGCCATACCGATCGTAATCCGCTTGCTGTTCTGTTGCCTGAGACTGAATATTTTCTGTTCGACGCGCTCAAACAATGGCTGAACCAGCTCGAGCAAATCCGATCCTTTCCCGGTTAAATCCAGTTGCCGCTTCGAGCGCGAGAAAACGCGGAATCCCAACTCGTTTTCGAGCTGCTGAATCTGGTGGCTGACCGCGCCCTTGGTTAAATTCATTTCCTGCGCGGCAATTCCCATATTCAGATGCCGGGCCACGACGACAAAGCTGCGTAAACTGTCATATTTTCGAAATCGCATTATTACTGTTTAATTTATTTGAACAGCAAGGTCAAATCTTTTGATTGGATAGATCATATTTTAATCAATAAAATTACTTCCAACTGCACTTTTCGATCAATTTAATTATACAAATAGTCAAACTGGAGAGATCCCAATGAGCGAACTTTCACGTACCTCGGCACTGGCGTCACGGCATACCGAACTGGGCTCAGGGCTGGAAGACTGGAACGGCATGGGTACCGCCTGGAGTTACCATAGCGATCCCAACGACGAACACGACGCAATTCGTGAAGCGGCCGGCATGTTCGACATGTCGCCGTTGAAGAAGGTATTCGTGCGCGGCCCCGACGCGGGCAGGGTCGTCGATCACGTCATTACGCGCGACATGACTCAGGTTTACCCCGGTAAATCGGCCTATGGCGCAATTCTGACTGAACAGGGAACAGTTTGCGACGATGCGATTATTGCCAACAATGGTGGCGACGAATGGATGCATTGCCATGGCTCCGGCGACAGCATGCAACGTTTGCAGGAGTCCGCCGCCGGTTTCAACGTCGATATCGAACTCGACGACGACCTGCATAATATTTCCCTGCAGGGCCCCGCCGCATTGCCGCTGCTGGACGCACATACCCCGCTCGAGCTCAGTGAAATGGCTTACTTCCATCACCAGGCCAGCGAATTATTCGGTCATCCCTGTCGCATCTCCCGCACCGGTTACTCGGGTGAGCGCGGCTATGAAATCTTTGTCGGTGCAAATGCGGTCGGCGACGTCTGGGATCAGATTCTCGGTCACGGGACTGACCGGGGCGTAATGCCCTGCTCTTTCGCGTCGCTGGACAAGGTTCGTATCGAGGCGGCATTACTGTTTTTCGGTTACGACATGACGTCTGAGCACACTCCCTGGGAAGTCGGGCTGGGCTTTACCGTGCATCGCAACAAGGGTGATTTTCGCGGCAGGCAGGCAGTAATTGCCAGCGAAGGCAGTGAGCGTTTCCTCGCGGCCGGTATTTGCGTCGATCATGACGACGCACTCGTCGGCGGGGAGTCGTTGCTGCTTGATGGCAAGGAAGTCGGCGTGGTAAACAGCCCGTGCTGGTCACATCGACTGAACAAATCACTGGCGCTGGTGCATCTGCAACCCGCTGCTTCCCGGCCCGGTACGCGACTGCAAGTCAGTAGCGACGATTTTTCAGGCACGGCCACGGTCGAAATAACACCGTTTTTCGACCCGGAAAAGTCGCGCACACACGCTTAAGCCTGCAGCAAATGTCACGCGTTATAAGTCGCAGGCGACGACGCGGCCGGGGTGTTGCCGAGATCCCGATCGCGCGCGCCGATACCCGGCGCAAAATTCCAGCCTACGAACTGCTCGATGAGGAGTCCCTGGTCAGTCTCGAAAACCATGCCCAATGGTTACTGACGGAAATCGGTATCGAGATTCGCGGTGATGCAGAAGCACTGCACCTGTTCAAAGCGGCCGGCGCCAGCGTCGACGGCGAGCGCCTGCGCTTCGATCCGGGACATGTGCAAGCATTATGTTCGACCGCACCCCGAACCTACACCATGCACGCGCGTAATCCGCAGCGGAATATCGAGTTCGGCGGCGACAACCTGATTCTGGGGCCTGCCTACGGCTCACCTTTTGTTACCGACCTGAAGGCTGGACGTCGCTATGGCACGGTCGAGGATTTTCAAAACTTCATCAAGCTGACTTACATGAGCCCCTGGCTGCAGCACCAGAGCGGTACCGTCTGCGAACCGGTCGATGTCGCGGTGAACAAGCGTCATCTCGATATGGTATACGCCCACCTGCGGTATTCGGACAAACCCTTCATGGGTTCGGTAACCGCAACGGATCGCGCCGAGGATTCACTGGCCATGGCGCGGATCGTATTCGGCGAGGCCTTCATGCAGGATCATCTCGTCATCCAGGGCAACATCAACGTCAACTCACCACTGGTCTACGACGATACCATGACCGGCGCGCTGCGCGCCTACGCGGCGGCAAACCAGGGTAACGTGATATCTTCGTTCATCCTGGCCGGAGCGATGTCACCCGTTACCCAGGCCGCGCTTATCGCGCAGGCGCATGCGGAAGTGATGGTCGGTATCGCCCTAACTCAACTGGTACACAAGGGAGCTCCGGTGGTCTACGGTAGCTTTTTAACGACGATGGATCTGAAAACCGGCGCGCCCACCTTCGGCACCCCTGAGTCGAGTCTTACGACAATGGCGATATCACAGCTATGCCGCCGCCTCGGCCTGCCGTTCCGCTGTGGCGGGCATTTGACCGCGTCCAAGCTTGCCGATGCCCAGGCGATGCAGGAATCCGTTGAAACAATGAATCCGGCGATCATGTCGGGCGCAAACTTTATCTTTCAGGCAGCCGGTTGGCTGGAAGGCGGGCTCACGATTGGCTATGAGAAATTTGTCATGGATCTCGATCGCTGCGGCGCGATTCTGCGCATGATAAATGGCTTGAGCATCGATGCTAACGAACTCGCCGAGGATGCTTACCTCGAAGCAGGCATCGGCGACAACTTTCTCGGCGTGGCGCATACCCTGCGTAACTATCGCAGCGCCAACTATCGCGCCGAGCTCGCGGACACCAGTTCTTTCGAACAGTGGCGCGATGATGGCAGCAAGGATATGCAGCAACGCGCCCATGAGCGCTGCAACCGGATGCTGGGTGAATACCAGCTACCACCAATGGATTGCGCAATCGACGAGGCGCTGCTGGATTTTATTGCGCGCAGGAAAGCGTCAATGGCCGACGCCTGGTACTGACAACCGGCGCCGGGCCCAAGAATCCCGATATTACCCGGCCAGGCACTAAAGCGGTTACCCGCAGTGCGTCTATCGTTCCGGCATCAGGAAATCTGTTACCATTTGAATGGTTTCGATACCACCTATGTACTTAAAGTCATTCCGCAAAGGCCAGAAACTAGCTAGTCATTTAGATGTACAACGAAAGAGCAATCAAGCAATACCAGCAGGCGAGAACCTTTCATCAAAAAGGGAATTTCTCTGCGGCCGAAAGAGCCTACAAAAAAGCCCTGAAGATCAACCCCGATTTCGTCGAAGCATATAATAATCTCGCCAACGCTTATCTCGACAGCGGTCGATTCAACAAAGCCTTCATCGAGTATCAAAAAGCGCTAAAGCTGCTGCCAGACAACCCCATGCTGCTGAACAATATTGGCAACGCGCTGCTGTTACAGCATAAATTCGAGGCTGCCTTGCCCTGGTTCAATAGAGCTATCAGCCAGGATGCCGGCTATGCCGGTGCGCATGCTAATTCAGGGGATGCCCTGTGGGGTATGGGCAGGACTGTGGAAGCGGTTGCCGCGTACAAACGCGCGCTGCAACTGAATCCCGAACTCGCAGATACCCATTACAATCTGGGTGGACTCCTAACCGAGCTGGGCCAGCTGGATGATGCGGTAAAATGCTTCAATGAAGCCCTGAAAATTAATCCCGCCGACAAGAATGCCTACCAGGGACTCGGCAGGGTTAAAAATGAGCAGGGTAACCTGGACGAGGCGGTGTCCGCATACCGGAAAGCGATAGCGATTGATCCGGACAACGAAGAGTTTTTCGAGGAACTCGGGAAAACGTTTAGCGAACATGCCGAGATTGAAAAAGCGGTATCCGCCTACCGCAGGGCAATAGAAATCAATCCCCGCAATGCAGTCGCTTACCGCGCCATGGCAAAGCATAAAAAATTTACCGACTACGACGACGACATGAAAGCCATGGAGTCGCTGTACTCGCAAAAAGGCCTGCCGCGTGAAAGTAGTATTGAGCTCGCCTTTGCCCTGGGTAAGGCATACGAAGATCTCGGCAATTACGATAAATCAATGAAGTATGTGATCAAGGCCGCCAGCTTGAAGCGCAGTTCGTTTGACTATTCCGTTTCCGAGTCGAAGGAACAGTTCGATAAGATCAGGACGATTTTCTCGCGCGATTTTTTTTCTCGACATACCGGCACAGGAAGCCCGGAGCAGACGCCGATTTTTATACTGGGAATGCCGCGCTCGGGCACCAGTCTGGTTGAACAGATACTGGCCAGTCATGCCGACGTTTTCGGTGCAGGCGAAATAAATGATTTGAGAATGGTTTTCGAATCGATAACGGGGCCTGACGACAAGGAGCCGTTGCGCAAATTTCCCGATGTATTGACCGGGCTTGATGACCAGGCCTTTACAAACCTGGGTAATCAATACCTGGCGAGAATTCGCAAATATTCCAGTGACGCAAAGTTTATTACCAACAAAATGCCGCACAACTTTCTGCACATTGGTTTTATCAGACTAATACTGCCAAATGCCAGGATCATCCATTGCACCCGAGATCCTATGGACAGCTGCCTGTCTATTTACAAGACACACCTGGTTAAAGGTCACCGTTACTCTTATGACCTGTCCGAATTAGGGCAGTATTACCGCATGTACCTGGAGCTTATGGATTATTGGCAGGATACTCTACCCGGCTTTATCTATGATCAAAATTATGAAGAACTTGTTAAATCCCCAAAGGAGCAGGTGCAAAATTTACTGCGCCATTGCGCTCTTCCCTGGGATGACGACTGCCTGAATTTCCACCAGACTCGAAGAAGGATCGGTACAGCAAGTAGCGCACAGGTCAACCGCCCGATTTACCATAGTTCTGTAAATCTCTGGGAACGATATGAAAAGCATCTGCAACCGTTGAAAACGGCGATTTATGGATGACAATAGAATCCGGCTTATCGCCGCGTCATAAAAAAGTCGGTGACAAGAGATTATTGTTCACGGATATCGCCCAACCCTGCAGCTGCCGGTACCACTAAGGCATCGACAATGGTGCAGCCTGACTGATTGACAATCACCGGGTTCAAATCGATTTCGTCGATCGAGTCGGAAAGCACCACCACCAGAGCGGAAAAGCGGACAACCAGGTCGACCAGTGCCTGACGGTCGACAGCCGCCTGTCCGCGAACGCCGGACAGCAGGCTTGCCAGCTTTGTCTGTTCGATCATCGCGTTGGCCTGCAAGTCATCTACCGGAGCGAGTTTAAACGCGCGCTCGGCCAGCAATTCGACCAGTACACCACCACAGGCGACAATCACCATCGGGCCATACTGTGGATCGTTCTTCATTCCCACCGAAACCTCGACCCCGGACGGGACCATCGGCATCACCAGCACGCGGTCACCGAGTCGTGTTTGCAGGTCCCGGTAGGCGACCTCGAGCTGTTGTCGATCCGCGATACCGACTTTGACCCCATCATGATCTGACTTGTGCGCAACACCTGTCACCGCGGTCTTGAGTACCAGCGGATAACCACAGGTCGCTGCGGCCACGCAGGCTTCGTCTAGAGTCTGCGCGATATGGAATGTCACCGCTGGCAAATCGAAATCCGCCATCAGGCCCAGCGAAGTGACTTCATCGCAACTTTCCACTGACGCGAGGTGAGACGACCAGCGGGCAATGGCGGCCTGGTCGAAGTTATTGGCGGTCGGAGATACAACGCCCTCCCCCACAGGCTGGTAATTCATCAGGTTAAATATCGCGCGCAAGGCGACATCGATGCCGTTGATGACCGGGATTCCCTGTGCGGTCAGCTCGGCGGCGGTCTGGTGGATGGTGGTGAAGCTGCAACTGTTGATCAGCACCAGCGGTTTATCACCGTAGGCTGCAAGCTCTTTAGCAACTTCGAAAAGTTCCGGGTAGTGCGAAAAGCCATCGCGAAACTCGAATTCAAAACTCAACAAAGCGCTATCCGCATCATCGAGCAGCGCTTTACCGCACTCGATAAAAGTCTGGTAGATGTTGTTGCCGAGATGCCCCATGCCATCCATCGGGTTCACCGCTTCGAGCCCGGCCTCGAGATGTTCGCGCAACACCCGCGTGGTCTGCGGCGCAATCTGCGCGAAGCGGACGCCGTGTTCTTCGGCCAGATCGATCATCTGCTCGCGCATACCACCCGAATCGAGCATGCTGGCGAGGCCGCCGCCACCGACCCGGAAACCGGCCGCGAACAGCATCGCGGTAATAATCATTTCATCGACATCGTGGCACAGGATCGTGCCATGGCGCTCGCACACCGCGACGAAAGCTTCGTAATCGCCGACAATTGCGCCGGAGTGGCTTGTCGCCAGGCGGGCCGATTTCTCGGTACAGCCGAGACGCAGGATCACTACCGGTATCGACTTGCGGCACGCCCTGTCAAGCGCCGCAAGGAAGGCCGGCACATCGCGCACGGCCTCCAGCACAATCGCGATCACCCGGGTAGAGTCCTGTTCGACCAGGTAATCCATGTAATCGCCGACGCTGGCGTTGATCTCCTGCCCGCTCGCGATGACATAATTGAAACAGAATCGCGCGTCATTGTTAGCCAGGTAGGTCATACCCGAGCCCGAATGCAGGATCAGGCCGATATGGCCCGCGGGTCGCGCCGCGGGCGGGCTGTCAAAACTGATCCGTATATTGCGGTCATAGTTGTAAAACCCCATCGAGTTGCCGCCGCAAACCGGAATAGCCGCCTGCTGCGCTTTCCGGCGCAGACGTTCGAGCAATTTGGGCTCGGCATCATCTGCCAGGTAATTCGCGGCATAGATAACAACGCCACCGACTTTCAGCGTCATTGCCTGGTCGAAGCTTTGTTCCATGGCGAGGCCGCTGATAGCGTAAACCACCAGGTCGGGAACCACCGGCAAATCGTTCAGCGAGGCATAACAGGGTTGCCCATGCAGGCTCTGGTATCTAGGATTGACCGAGTAGATGCTTCCCCTGTAGCCGCTATCGGACAATTGCCGATGGGTGCTTGCCGCCAGGCTACCGACCCGCGCGGAGGCACCGACGATGGCAATCGATTGCGGATTCAGTAAGCGATCTAACCAGTGCGCCATGAGCTGAAGTAATCAGTGAATGCGGCGCGATTTTGACATATATTGCCGCCATTCACACATAATTTTCGGGTGTCACCATGAGCGATCCAGTACAGGTAGAAACTTACGATCAAATTGTCGAAATCACCATCGACCGTCCGCCGGCCAATGCAATCAATGCGGAAGTTTCAAACGCGGTTTACGCCGCCCTTTCGATGCTGCAACAGGATGATGACCTGCGCGTCGGCATCATTACCGGCAGTGGCGAACGTATCTTCAGCGCCGGTTGGGATCTGAAAGAGATCGCCGCTATCGATAACAACGAGGAGGCTGTCAACAGCGCCTATACCTGTCCGGGTGGATTTGCCGGGATCAGCGAGTTCTGGGGATTGAAGAAGCCGGTTATCGCGGCGATTAACGGTATGGCCGTGGGTGGCGGCTTCGAAATCGCGCTGGCGAGCGACATGATTGTCGCTGCCGATCACGCCGAGTTTTTCCTGCCCGAAATGCAGCGCGGTTTCCTCCCCGATGTCGGTGCAATTCAGATTCTGCCTCGCCGGGTGCCTTACAACGTGGCGATGGATCTGCTCTACACGGGGCGGCGTATGGACGTGACGGAAGCCCGGCAATGGGGACTGGTGTGTCGAGTTTGCCCCTATACCGAACTCATGGATACGGCGCGCGGACTCGCCCGCGAAGTAGCACGAGGAGCGCCGCTGGCGCTGCAGGCGCTGAAGGAGGTCGTACCGGCGATTTACAATCTGCCGATGCCGCAGGCTTTTTCCGCTACCAAACCGGGTAACGAGGAGCTACCTATCTATCAGAAAATGCTGATGTCGGAGGATTTCATGGAGGGCCCGCGAGCTTTCGCCGAAAAACGCGCGCCGCTGTGGCGGGGAAAGTAAATCCCGGGCCGTTACTTCACCAGGCAGTGTGGCCAGGGTGACAGCTTCACACTAGCGAAGTCATACCTCGATAGCGCTTATTTAAACGGTTCATCCCCGCAACCCCTGTAGGACCGGGCAGATGGGTAACAGTTGAAACCGGTCACATGGGTAACACATTAAACCGGGCACCTGGGGGATGACAGGACCTGATTTCCGCCCCGACTTCAGTCATTTCGGAAATGATCTGGGCTTTGTCAGGTACTTGCTTTCGGGGTCAGGTAGCTGGCGGTTGTTTTTGGCTGAGACGGGAATGAAGCGATACACAGTACAACAGGATAAACAGTGCAAACAGGTTTTCCTTCATCTCACCGGTATTGATCGCTTCGGTTTCGAACACCGATAATATCGGCCTGATCAGGATTACCAGCAAACCGATGGTAACGCAATCCAGGGTCGGCCACTGCCAGTAGAAGCGACTGGATTCATCCATCTTGATGCCGCGAAAATGGCGATACAGCGGCAATATTACACCGCCGACAAGAATGCCCAGTGTCAGCAGCGCCCGCGGCACCTGGTCAAACAGGGCATGCACGTTGTGTAAATTGGTCTCTTCCTGATCGTTTAACTCTTTCCAGGTCTCACCGGTGCCCCAGCCAAACATGTGCTGACCGTAGGATATTTCTTCCAGGGCAAAATAAGCGGCACCCATAATCAGCATAAACAACCAGGCGTTGAGGAAACCGGATAATACGAGCCGCCTGGACCGGGCTAGCGAAGAAATGTTGAAGCCGATCGCAACCACCAGGAATAACACGGTCATATTCTCGATGATGCCAGCCTCACCCTTGAGCAACCAGTCGCTACCGACGCTCGCATACCAGGCCAGTGGGAACAGGATGACCATCAACGGCAGGCCGTGATACAGAATCAGCTTCCTGCCATTCATCACGCGATCTCGAACAATCCCGCCGCACCCATACCGCCGCCAACGCACATCGAAACCACGACATGTTTCGCGCCGCGACGCTTGCCCTCGAGCAATATATGCCCGGTCAGTCGGGCGCCGGTCATACCATAAGGGTGCCCGATTGATATCGCACCACCGTCGACGTTGAGTTTTTCATTATCGATTCCGAGGTAATCGCGGCAATAGATAGTCTGACAGGCGAAAGCTTCATTGATTTCCCACAGGTCGATATCATCGATAGTGAGTCCATTCTTTTGCAGCAATTTCGGAATCGCGTAAATCGGACCGATACCCATTTCCTCGGGCAGGTTACCCGCCACCGCCATGCCGCGATAAATTCCCAGGGGTTGCAAGCCACGTCTTTCGGCCAGCGAGGATTCCATCAGCACACAGGCCGAAGCGCCATCGGACAGTTGACTCGCATTGCCCGCGGTAACCGACCCGCCCTCGATAACAGGATTCAGCCCCGCAAGACCTTCCAGAGTAGTTTGCGGTCGATTACCTTCGTCCTTCGACAGGAGCGTATCGCTATAACTTATTGCGCCGCTTTCCTTGTCCTTGATGGCCCGGGTTGCCGCCAGCGGAACGATTTCATCGTCGAAGGAGCCGGCCTGCTGACCCGCGGCGGTACGCATCTGCGATTGCAGTGCATACTCGTCCTGGGCTTCACGCGTAATCTCGTATTTCTTGATGATATGCTCAGCGGTGAGCAACATCGGCATGTAGGCATGTTCCGCGTGGGCGACCACATTGGGGTCGGCAGCGTCGACGACCCACGGGAAATACTGGTTCTGCACCGCGGAAATATTATCCTGCCCACCTGCCACGACTATATCCATACCGTCAACCATAATCTGCTTCGCCGCCGTCGCAATCGCCATCAATCCAGACGAGCACTGACGATCGATGGTTTGCCCCGATACGGTCACCGGCAACCCGGCGGCGAGCGCTGCAAGGCGCGCAACGTTCATCCCGGCGGTTCCGGCAGTCAGCACCGCACCAATAATCACATCGTCAATTTCTTCCCCGCTAACCCCGGCACGTTCCACCGCGTGACGAATCGCATGCGCCGTCATGGTCGGAGATTTAATATTGTTGAAGCTGCCTTTGAACGCAACCCCGATCGGGGTTCGTGCGGTCGATACGATTACTGCGTCTTTCATTGCGCGATATGCCGGTAGTAAAATTTCGCGGCATTATAACTCAGCAAAAGAAAAGGGGGACGCATCTATTTTTCGTATTATGGTTATTATTACCAGGAAAACTGATACGTCCCCGTTTTCTATCCCTCTTCTCCCCCTCCTTCGAAACTATTCTTCCATAGCTCTGGACAGATCATCGATAACGGCCTGGAACTGTTCGTCGATCTTTGTTTTGTCTGCGTAGAGCGATTCGATTTGCGCGACAGCCGCCTTAACGACTGCCATTAATCCTGTTTCCTGCTGTTTTGTCAAATTGAGATTTGTAATCGATTTTTTGATATCGTCCCCCAGCGCCAAAATTTTTTCTCCCGCACGGGTCGCCTGTTGCTGGTGGAGATCATTGGTACTGGCCAGATTGTCTCGTGTCGTCTGCAACACCCTTGCCAGCAACTGGCTGCGCTGTTCGAACAGCATCGCGCTTTGCATGGTATTGATTCGAGACTCGAGCGCCTCGATCAAAATTGCGAGGTACTGTTGCACCCGCTCTATTTTATCCTCTCCGCAAGGCAGGTTGCGTAACAGGACCGTAGCGTGATCGGAGCTGACCGCAAGTCGGGTGCCAAATCTTACGACGCGATCCTGCACGCGCAGGCTAGCCAGGATCTGGCTTTCCATCGGTCGTTCGATATCATCGCTAAACCAGACCCGATTCTCCGCTTGATCCAGAATCAACAGGCTGCTGTCGAGTTCAAACTCGCGCAGGCAATCGAAAACGTTTCTGGCCAGTTCATCGAGGCTACTGACCGTCCGGCATCGATGTAGAAACTCGACCACCATGCCGAGTTCGTCGGTGGCGCTCATATTGTTCATCAGTGCTTCGACAGCCCGATCGGAAATGCTCTCCAGTTCCTGTTTTCGGCGCTGACTTGCGAGCACAATCTGAATCTTCTTTTGCAGAATTTCTTCGCTGAAAGGCTTGGTTATGTAATCGTCGCCGCCAGCCTCGTAACCCGCCATCAACTCCGCCTGCGAGGCGAGCGCAGAGACAAATATGATCGGGATTTCCGCGGTTTCCGCAGCGGATTTGAGGCGCGCACAGGTCTCCAGACCATCCATATCAGGCATGTTTACATCGAGTAGAATCAAATCCGGTTTTTGCAGGTCGACCTGTTGCAGGCAACTCTCGCCCGAGTTCACCGTGTTCAACTCGTAATTGTCCTGCAGCAACTCTTCCATGATGGTCAAGTTAACCGGTTCGTCATCCACGCACAGTATCAATGCCTTGTTATTCATTAGTTTTATTTTGCAACCACCCGGGTTTTCGACATTTATAGTCGAAATAGCGCTTAAAGAGTAGATAAATTTTCCTGCTTCGCGGATGCCTTTTTCTACCAGCTGTCACGCCTCGTACATCACTGAAATTGCCATTTTATCGACCCTGCCCTCTACCGTGCGGAAATTATTGATGAACATCGGTCTACAATCCAGTAAATTCGGTCCTTTCACACCAATGACGAAGAGTGTTGAAAATCACGGTACAATTAAACGATTTCGACTAGACTTGGTCGATATATTTATGTTTTTAGCCGAGAATAACATGCTGGATACGACGGATAATTCGATCGCGAATTGTCAGGCCGACATTTTAAAGGCCATCGGCGCGATCGAAACCATCATCCTGGGGAAGCCGAACCAGATTCGACTTGCCGCCTGTTGCCTGATAGCACGCGGTCATTGCCTCATAGAAGATTTGCCCGGGGTCGGTAAGACCACCCTTTCGCAATCGATCGCGCGGGTATTCGGCCTGCATTTCCAGCGTATCCAGTTTACCAGCGACCTACTGCCCGCCGATATCCTCGGGGTATCAATCTTTGACGCTGAAAAACAGGTTTTCAAATTTCACCCGGGACCGGTATTTGCGCATTTCGTCCTGGCCGATGAAATCAACCGGGCTACTCCGAAAACCCAGAGCGCGCTGCTCGAGGCAATGGAAGAAAGACAGATCACGGTCGAGGGTTCGACCTATCCACTAGATGAGCCTTTCTTTGTGGTCGGCACCCAGAACCCGCTCGATCAATCCGGAACTTTTCCATTGCCGGAATCCGAGCTCGATCGTTTCATGATGAGAATTACGCTCGGCTATCCCGACCAGGAAGCTGAACGTGCCTTGTTGGCGGGCGGAAATCCGCGGGCGCGCCTGTACGAAGTAAAACCGGCGGTCAGCATCGAGCGCTTTATCGAGATTCAGGCCACGGTCGACAAAATTCATTGTTCTGAACCATTACTGCATTACGTACAGGACCTGATCCAGGCAACACGCAATCCGGGTCTGTTCGTCTACGGCATTTCACCACGCGCCGGTCTGGCTGTAATACAGGCCAGCAAGGCCTGGGCGCTCATGGATGGCCGCGGCCATGTGGAACCGGGCGACGTTCAAGCGGTAATCGCCGCGATCGCCGATCATCGCCTGACGGCTTCCGAACAACACAGTCGACCGACATCGGAACTGATCAATGACCTGCTCGAACAGACTCCCATCCCCTAGACAGCCATAATGTTGTCGGCGGCACTACCGCGACCGATCCGTCGCTACTTCGACAACTGGTTCGACGCACGCAATCCCCCTAGCCGGGATGCCATTGTCCTGCATAACCGGCGTCTTTATATTCTGCCAACCCGCTTCGGCTACCTGTTCGCGATGATGCTGCTTTTACTGTTTTTCGCAGCAATCAACTACCAGAACAGCATGGCCTTTATTCTAACCTTCATGCTGACCTCACTGGGAATAATCAGCCTCTGGCACACGCACAAAAATCTGCTTGGTATCACGGTAAGACTGCAAATTCCGCGCCCTGTCTTCAGCGGTGAAACCTGCGAACTCAAGTTTGAAGTCAGCCACGCCAACCAGTCACGACGTTTCGCGATCGGTATCCAGTACGCCGGCGAAGCACCCGTTTACCTGCGGCTCGAACCCGCGGGCAGCACGGTGGCGAAACTAAAAATTCCGGCAGCGCGTCGCGGACAGTTCAAACCGGCGGGGATCACCGTGTTCACGCGCTATCCGACGGGCCTGTTTCACGCCTGGGGATGGCTCAAGTTCGATTTACCGATACTTATTTACCCCCGCCCGGCGGCACGCGTAAAACTGCAGCACTCGATGGTCGAACAATACGATGGTCAGGTTTCGACCAGCACCATAGAGGGTGATGATTTTGCCGGTCTGCGCGAACACCGTGAAGGTGAATCGCTGCGGCATATATCATGGAAAGCCTATGCTCAGGGCCGGGGCCTGTTGACGAAGACGTTCCAGGGGCAGGCCAGACCGACCTTCTGGATCGACTGGGAACAGCTCAACGAGGGCTCACTCGAAGACAAGCTGAGTTTCATGACGGCACTGGTGCTGGCCGCGGAAAATCAGGAGCAGAAATACGGTCTGCGCTTGCCTGGCACAGCCATTGAACAGGATTTTGGCAACGCCCATAAGCATATCTGTTTACAGGCACTCGCCACATTTAGACAAACCGATTTGAATCAGGAGCTCGAGCTTGAACCCTGCTAGCCTGAATCTGCCGATAAAATCAATTTCGCAGGAGGTAGCCACGCGCTCCAGTATCTTCGCGGTCTGCTTTTGCTTTCTGTTTTCGATTGCCCCGCATTTTCGCAACCTGCCAATATGGGTCAGCCTGCTGGTTTTACTCGCCCTCGGATGGCGTAGCCTGGAAAATATCGGCAAGCTCGGACCGTTTCCAAAATGGTTGTTAGTACTGCTGGTACTGATCGGCGGCATTGGCGTTTTCGCCGAGTACTGGACCATAGTCGGTCGCGACGCCGGCCTTGCCCTGTTAACCGTCATGACTTCGCTCAAGTTCCTCGAAAGCCGTCGTCACCGCGATATGCTAATCCTGGTTTTCTTATGCTACTTTTTGATTGCAACCCATTTCCTGTTCTCCCAGAGCTTAATCATCGCGAGCCTGATGTTCGCTACCCTGATTGTCATTACGATGACCCTGGTAATACTGAACCAGCGTGAAGAAAATATTTTATTCAGGGATTTGCTGAACACCGGGATACGCCTGGTGCTGCTGTCGATACCTCTAATGTTGATTCTGTTCATCCTGGTGCCGCGTGTACCCGGCCCCCTGTGGGGCTTAACCAGTGAACAGCGCGGTGGCATCACCGGCCTGAGCGACCAGATGTCTCCTGGAAAAATCAGCAACCTGATCCTCAGTAACGAGGTCGCCTTCAGGGTCGATTTCAAGGGCAGCATCCCCGCGCAAAGCAAGCTTTACTGGCGTGGTCCGGTGATGGCCAGATACAACGGCTACCGTTGGTCGCAGGAACTCAGGAAGGGAATGCGACGACTTTCTGTGAATGCCTCGGATTCCAGTATTGAATACACCGTAACCCTCGAGCCCAATGGCGAACCATGGTTACTCGCGCTTGATATTCCATCGAAACTGACTCGACACAGCGTCATGACCGAGGATTATCAGATCATCAACAAGAAAAAGATCAACGACCTGCTGCGCTACACTATAGAGTCACGGCTTGATTATCAGATCGGTTTAAACGAGTCGCGTGACTATCTGGCGCTAACGCTCGAATACCCTGACATTCTGAACCCGGAGACGGTAGCACTCGGCAAGTCTCTGGCGGCCCGGTTTGAGCGCAGTGAAGATATCGTCAATGAAGTACTGAAAATGTTTCGCGAAGAAGAATTTTTTTATACTCTGAAACCCCCTGTTCTCGGCAAAAACGTGGTCGACGAATTTCTGTTCGGCAGCCGGCGTGGTTTTTGCGAACATTACGCCGGCAGTTTTGCGTTACTGATGCGTGCTGCCGGAATCCCCGCGCGCATCGTTACCGGTTACCAGGGTGGTGAGTACAACAGAGTCGGCAACTACCTGATCGTACGCCAGTCGGATGCCCATGCCTGGACCGAAGTATGGATTGAAAACCAGGGCTGGCTGCGCGTAGACCCGACTGCCGCGGTTTCACCAGACCGGATTGAACAGGGCATAGACAGTGCACTGTCCGACGAGATTTCAGGCTTCCGCATCCGCAATCAAAATCCGATTTTCGGCAACCTGCTCTACAGCTGGGACAACCTGCAACATGGCTGGAACGACTGGGTACTGAATTACGATCAACGCAAGCAGATGAACTTTCTCAGCCAACTCGAACTGGGTATCGAAAACTGGTCGGATATGGTGTTCGCAATGGTTTTCTTACTGTTGAGTGTAACCGGCCTGTACTGGTTTATTGCCTGGTACCGTGAGCGTCCGCCAAAGCCGGCAGCCTACGAAATCCTGTTTAACCGGTTGTTGAAAAAACTGTCCAGGCGCGGATTCCATAAGGGTCCTGCCGAAGATACGCGACATTTCCTGCTACGCATAACGCAACGGGATTTCCCGCAACGCGAGCTATTGGCGAAAATCGTAGAACTTTACAACCGCATCAAGTATGGCCGCCAGGCCAGCTCCCAATCGGCGCTTAGAGACATGCGCTCGATGATCGACTCGATCCGGACATAATTGTTATCCCGCAAGCCTGATAAAATTGCCAGCCCGCGAATCTAATTAAATTGTCATCCCGCGATTCAATCGCGGGACCCAGGAGATTTCGCAGGCTTCTGGATCCCACCGGTCCGACGCATCGGGTCAAGCCGCTCTATGACAAGTCTGGCGATTAAAATTTTACAGCCCCTATACGCAAAAATTTCTAACCCTCGGTGTAACCCTCGAAGGTATGGAAGTATTTATGGCGAGCCCAGAAACTAATATACGACGATGAGGTCAAGCGGTGTGCGGCTCAGCCGTTCACAGCCATCCTGGGTGACACGTACCGTGTGCCCCAGCGTCATCGCATGCTGGTTTTCCGAATTGACGAAAATCATGTGCATGAAAAACACCATGTTCGGTTCCGCCAGCAACGGGTTGCCATGATAAAGCATTGGCCAATCCATCCAGGTGGGCGTGAAGGTGGCGCCCAGCGAATAGCCACAGGCATTGTAGCGGTGTTTTTTCAGGCCATTGGCGTCGGCAACGCGAGCATGCGTATCAAACACTTCACCGACCGCGACCCCGGGACGCAGGGTTTGTTCGCAGGCTGACAGGGCTTCGCTGGCAATTTCATGCATACGCAGGTGTTCCGGGTCGGGCTCACCGATAATAATCGTGCGCATCATTGCTGCATGATAGTGACGATAAGCGCCCGCCCATTCCAGGGTCAGCTGATCCCGGTCTTGTAAATGCTTTCGCCCGGTAAAATATCGACATAACAACGCATCATGGCCGGCACCGATGATAAATTCGTTACCCGGGTAATCGCCGCCACCGGAGAAGATTTTAGCGTGCATAGCGGCGAGAATATCGCCCTCCCATGCGCCCGGTTGGACAAGCGGAAGCGCCGCCTCGAGCGCGTCGTCAGCGAGCTCGGCAGCGCGGCGTACGTAGTCGACTTCAGTTTCGCTTTTAATGACCCGGTGGCGGGTAACGAGATCGGAGGCATCCTCGAGTTGACAGAAATCGCTGATCTCATGCTCCAGCTTGCGCCACAGCGACGCGTTCAGACCATAGGCATCAAATTCAATGCCCAGGGTTTCCCCACGACAGCCATATTCATCAAGCATCTCCACCAGTTGCCGGGACGGATTGCTGTCGGCCTGGTCCGTCCAAACGCGAATATCCTCGATCACCGAAGTAAGCTGTGCCTGGCGAAGATCGGGTGCGCGCGTTAGCAGTGCAAAGCGTCCATCAGCACGAAGTAGCAGGCACTGAAAGAAGCAGTAACCAAAGGTATCGTAACCCGTCAGGTAGAAGTCGCTTTCCTGTCGAAAGCACAGCAGGGCATGCAAACCGCGTTGTTGTAGCTCGGCACATACCCGTTCCCGTCTCTGCTCGAGCTCTTTACTGTCAAAATGGATCGCCATGTGTTGTTTCCGGTTGCTTTAAACGGCTTCAAGTTCCGAGGTCCTGAAGTATTGCTCCTTGATGTCGCTGATTTCATCGCGCACTCGCGCCGCCTCCTCGAATTCCAGGTCGCGCGCATGTTCGTACATGCGGGTTTCCAGCTGCTTTAGCTTGGCATTCAATTCCCTGGCGCTGAGCTGGGCATAAGCCTGCGTGGATTCGGCAACGCGATCCTGGCGGATCCTGCCACGCCCCGTTTTAGCCGACTCACCGAGGTCCATCACGTCGGTGACACGTTTGACGATGCCCCGTGGCGTAATATTATGCTCCTTGTTAAACAGCAACTGCCTGTCGCGCCTGCGGTCAGTTTCCGCGATCGCGCGCTCCATCGATCCGGTGATCCTGTCCGCGTACAGAATCGATTTGCCGTTGATGTTTCGCGCCGCGCGTCCGATGGTCTGTATCAGGGCCCGATCAGAGCGCAGAAAACCCTCCTTGTCGGCGTCCAGAATCGCGACCAGCGATACTTCGGGCATGTCGAGTCCTTCGCGCAGCAGGTTGATGCCAACCAGCACGTCAAACTCACCCAGGCGCAGATCACGGATAATCTCCATACGCTCAACCGTGTCTATATCCGAGTGCAGGTAACGCACGCGCACGCCGTGCTCAGCGAGGTAATCGGTCAGGTCCTCGGCCATGCGCTTGGTCAGGGTGGTAATCAACACCCGTTCCTGCAGCGCCACGCGCTTGTTGATTTCGGAGAGCACATCGTCGACCTGGGAGGTCGCCGGGCGCACTTCGACCACCGGGTCGACCAGGCCAGTCGGGCGCACTACCTGTTCGACCACGGCGCCACTGAATTTCTCTTCGTAGTCTCCCGGGGTTGCCGAAACAAAAATCGTCTGTGGCGATACGCGCTCGAATTCATCGAAGCGCAGCGGCCGGTTATCGAGTGCCGACGGTAGCCGAAAGCCGTACTCGACCAGGGTTTCCTTGCGTGAGCGGTCACCCTTGTACATACCCCCGATCTGCGGCACCGAGACATGACTCTCGTCGATGAACAGCAAACAATCCGCGGGCAGGTAATCAAACAGCGTCGGCGGGGGTTCGCCCTCCTGGCGTCCGGACAGAAAGCGCGAGTAATTTTCGATACCGCTGCAGTAGCCCAGTTCGCGCATCATTTCGACATCGTAGTTGACGCGCTGCTCGAGACGCTGTGCTTCGACCAACTTGTCGTTCTGCTTGAGTACGGCGAGACGCTCGACCAGCTCCTCTTTGATTTCACCGATGGAAGCAAGAATCACTTCACGCGGGGTCGCGTAATGGGTCTTCGGGTAAATCGTAATCCGCTTGACGTTCTGACTGATCTCCCCGGTGAGCGGATCGAACAGGCTGAGTTTTTCGACCTCGGTATCGAACAGTTCGATGCGCACCGCCTGGCGCTCGGAATCGGCCGGGTGCACATCGATAACCTCTCCGCGCACGCGATAGGTACCACGCTTGAGCTCGATATCATTGCGCGTGTACTGCAGTTCAGCGAGACGACGCAAAATACTGCGCTGATCGATTTCATCGCCAACCACCAGGTGGAGCAACATTTTGAGGTATGAATCCGGATCGCCCAGTCCGTAGATCGCCGACACCGAGGCCACGATGACGGTATCGCGCCGTTCCATCAGCGCCTTGGTCGCCGACAATCGCATCTGTTCTATATGCTCGTTGATCGACGCATCCTTTTCGATGAAAGTGTCCGATGCGGGAACATAGGCTTCCGGCTGGTAATAGTCATAATAGGACACGAAGTACTCCACCGAATTGTGTGGAAAAAACTCCTTCATTTCACCGTACAGCTGTGCCGCCAAGGTCTTGTTATGCGCCATGATTATCGCCGGGCGCTCTAGTCGCTGAATAATATTGGCCGCGGTAAAGGTCTTGCCCGACCCGGTCACCCCGAGCAGAGTCTGATGCATCAGGCCATCTTCGATACCCTGCACCAGTGCATCGATCGCCTCGGGTTGGTCCCCGGCGGGTTCGAACCGGGTTTCGAGCTGGAATTTCTTGGCCATTCAATTAATTCAGTTAATGATAGACAGCCGGTGCTTTACAGGCGGCGATGGCTTCGCCTGATCCCTGCTAAAATCAACCGGACGGGCTAGCCGTGATTAACGATACATCAAGGCGTGTGTGCACGACAAAACCACCCACCACTTTAGCAGTTTCAAAATTAGCTAGCCAGCTCCGTACCCAGGGGCGTCAGGTGATCGAACTCACGGACGTCACGACTCCGTGGTCGAACACTTATCACTATCCGGCATACCCAATGCCAGCTGTATACGAGTAGAATCCTGTGCCAGGCGCATGGCCTGCTTCGATTCCGGCTAATCAACCGTTTTGCCGCTCGATGCACTCAGGCCACGGGATCAGGGTTTACAGCAGTTGATAAATCTGGTTGCCGTATTATTTTTATTCATTTAGTATACGCCTCCTCTATTCCCCGGTAGCTCAGTTGGTAGAGCAATTGACTGTTAATCAATGGGTCCCTGGTTCGAGCCCGGGCCGGGGAGCCAAATTCCTTTTGTTCGTCAAAGACTTACGTCGATTTTCGCGCTGAGACCCATTGACTTTCGGTCTTTCGGTCCCCGAAAATCGGCGCATTTCCGTCCCTTCGGCGGTTCGAGTCCGTCGCCCTCCTCGCCGTTTTTCAATGATTTACGGGCATTCTCGCGCACGGAACCGCGTCGGACGCCGCGCGAAATGGCGGTCGTGAGGGAAATTCGAAAAAGCGGACGCTCGGATTTCTTCGGCGGGGGTCTCTTGTGTGCCCAAATGAGACACTCACTCCTGGCATCACTTCTCACGTAGCGGGCACTTTGTCAGACTGCATGCGCTTGTTAGCAGGAAGATTATTTACGTTTAATGCCTGGATAAACGCGTGATTGTCACGATAACACTATTCGCAAGTAGG
>CALDDP010000175.1 GCA_937936805.1 uncultured Gammaproteobacteria bacterium
CACCACAAGATCCAGATGTGCAACCAGAGGCTGGGCTCGGTACTGCGCCCTGACATCGACCTGACCGATCGCGATGAGCTGGAAAACTTCGTACTCGCCTATACCTTCTTTGCCGGCGTATTCGAAGGCACCTGGTTTTACAATGGATTCAGCCCGGTTTTCGCGTTACAACGGCGCGGATTGATGAAGGGCACTTCCGAGCAATTACAATACATCATGCGTGACGAAGTCCTGCATGCCTCGTTCGGTATTCGGGTCTGCAAGCAGATCGTGCTGGAAGAGAATATAAAGCTCGATCCAAAAGTGATCCAGAACATGTGGGAAGAAGCTGAAGCCGCAGAAATGCAGTACGCGAATTTCCTGTTACCGGATCCGATCCTGGGCTACAGCGCAGAAGATCATATCGCGCAGTTTCGATTCATCGCTAATCGCCGCGCCAACAAACTCAACCATGCGATTCCATTCCCCGGTGCAGAAAATGCGCTACCGTGGCTGGACGAGCAGGCTAACCTGAAAAAGGAGAAAAACTTTTTTGAAACCCGCGTTACCGAGTATCAAACCGGTGGCGCCTTGAACTGGGACTAGTTTCAAACCGAATCAGAGTTACACGCGCTCTTCGGTTGTAACCTTGGCCAGGTACCGGGATACCCCATATCCCGTTACCTGGCTTTCTTTTTTCTGCTCGCGCAACATTATGATAATGAGGCCCTGTTCGCTGCGACACTCGCGGCCGCGGATAGCAGCGCGATACTATAAAGTCACAGCTTTGCCAGGTCTTCGAAACACCGGATATAAGTAATGCTTTAGTAGTGGAAATGGCCTTCCCATTTGCCCCGCCGATAATCGATTTCGACAATTCTGGGGACCATACGCGCTGCCGTTCCCTGTGCCAGGTTTTTGCCAGCGGGAAAGCTGGCGGCGAATTCGCGTGGATCACAAGCAGCCGAGGCGACTGGTCGAAATGCTATTTCGAGCCCGTCATTGACAACCGTGCTGTTGAAAGCAGCCTGCTGGTGAAACACCACCCGTTTCTTGACCACACATGAGAAATAGAGCTGGAGCTCCACAATCAGCGGCCGCGACCCAAGCTGCAGTTTCTTCTCGGCACGATCAGTCCAGCGGACCTCGACGTTACGCTGGTTAATCACTACGGATTTTTGATGCCTGAACCGGTTGAACCAGCGATCCAGCAATCGCAGCGGGTTATCGATCGCAAAATAACTGGCCTGTAGATTCAATATTGACATGGTATTAGCCTACCACCAGGCGCCGGCGTTGAGTTGAATGTCTTCCATCGTGATACCGAGGGCCTCGTCACGACACAGGAAGGCCGCTAACTCGCCCAGTTCCCGCGGTTGCACCAGGCGCTGCTGGGGCTGTTGCGCAACTATTTTTGCGATCTCTTCCTCGACACTATGTCCAGCCTTGCGCGCCTGAATTTTCATACTGCTATCGAACATTTCGGTTTGCACCCAGGTCGGGCTGATGACAGTCGAACTGACGCCATGTGGCGCACCTTCCAGTGCCACCGCTCGGTTAAGGCCCAGCAAGCCTGACTTGGAAGCGCAGTAAGCGGCGTGATCTGCGCTTGCCGTAGTCGCTGCGGTGGAGCCGATGTTAATGATCCGACCCCAGTTACGAGCCTTCATCGTCGGCAGGCAGGCGCGAATCATGCGAAACGGGCCGGAAAGATTTATATCGATAACATCGAGCCAGGATTGCTCGTCGTGCCCGCAGACAAACTCGTGCGCAGTCACCCCGGCCGAATTAACCAGTATATCGGCATTTCCATGCTGCACCGCCAGCGCATCGACAAACTCGGCGATGCTATCGACACTGCCAACGTCAAGTCTGTGGAAAAAGCATCTATCGCTGGCCGCTTCGAGTTCCTCGACGGTCGCCGCGGGCTGGCGTCGCGCACCCACTGCGATAGTCGCTCCGCGTTCTGCGAGTGCCAGCGCAATCGCTTTACCGATACCGCTGAAGCCACCGGTGATTATTGCAATCCGGCCATCAAGGTAACGCTGCATCGCTACCATTCACCGACGGTTGGCATCGAAGCCCAGGGTTCGGCAGGTGGCAGGGGTTGCCCCTTTTGCAGCAGCTCGATCGAAATATTATCCGGCGAGCGGAAAAATGCCATATGGCCATCGCGTGGCGGTACGTTGATGGTGATACCGGCATCAACCATTTTCTGGCAGAGCGCGTAAACATCATCCACTTCGAAGGCAAGATGCCCGAAATTACGCCCACCCTGGTAAACCTCGCGGTCCCAGTTATAGGTCAGTTCGACCAGCGGGGCGCGTTCGGCCTTGACCTGCTCGAGGTCCTCATCTGCCGCCAGGTATACCAGCGTGAACTGACCCTCTTCACTTTCATAACGGTCGCACTCGACCAGGCCAAGCAGATCTCGATAAAATCCCAGTGACGCTTCCAGATCATGCACGCGTACCATGGTATGTAGATATTTCATTGGTAAATCCGTTGTTAACTGAAGGCCGGCATTATCGCATAGCTTACAGGGACTGGTAAGCCACGGCGGAATTCACTAACATCGCTGTAAACTCCAGGACACGAACCATGAAATATAACCCGAACGTTCTCGATTGCGCCGCGGCGCCAATTGCCGAAGCCTGGTCCTGGGTCAAAAACCCGGCTTCGGAAAACCTGATCGACATGTGCCAGGCCGTACCCGCGCATCTACCCCCGCAGTCGCTGAGGGACTATCTTGGCGACGCGATCAAGGCCGGCGAAGGCGCCACTTACACCGATATCCGTGGTATCCCGCCCTTGCGCGAAGCATTGGCGGGTAATATCAGTGAACGTTACCAGGGAACAGTAAGCGAAGAAGACATCCTGATCACGGCAGGCTGTAACCAGGCTTTTTGCTCGGTGATCGATACCCTGTGCGCGGAGGGTGACGAAGTGATCGTGCCATTGCCCTGCTATTTCAATCACCAGATGTGGCTCACGGCACGCGGTGTGGTGCCCCGCTACCTGTCGTTCAATGCGGAAACCGCGATGCCGGATGCGAACGAAGCCAGGTCACTGATCGGTGAAAATACACGTGCAATTCTGCTGGTCACACCAAACAATCCCAGCGGCGCGATCTATAGCCCCGAATGCATCAGGCAATTTTTCGAGCTTGCCCGCGAGCACGAAATCGCGCTCATCATCGATGAAACCTATCGCGATTTCATCGATATCAATCAGGTACCGCATCATCTTTTTGTGGACTCCGGCTGGCGCGACACCCTGGTCCATTTATACAGCTTCTCGAAGGTATTCAGTCTTACCGGTTTTCGCACCGGCGCAGTAGTTGCCGGCCAGGCAATGCTCGAACAGTTAAAAAAGATCCAGGATTGCACCGCTATTTGTGCGCCTCATGCCGGTCAGCTTGCAGCGGTTTACGGCTTGCAGAATCTGCACGCCTGGAAGCTGGAAAAGTCTGCTGAACTGGCACAACGGGCCATTGCAATCAAACAGGCCTTCGAACACCCGGATTTGCGCTATCGACTGATCAGCGCCGGCGCCTATTTCGCCTATATCGAGCACCCCTTCGACGCCCCGGCACGCGATGTGGTCAAACGCCTGATCGAAGATCATGAAATCGTTAGTCTGCCGGGAAGTTATTTTGGCCGCGACCAGGAGCGTTTCATCCGCTTTGCATATGCCAATGTTCACGAACGACATTTCGACGATTTAATTTCCAGACTGATCGCCAGCCAGCCATCGCGAGGGTATAGCAATGAGTGAAGCGATTAAGGGCGCCTGCCTGTGTGGACGGGTCCAATACCAGGTCAGCGGACCCTTCGACGCATTCCATCTCTGCCATTGCAGCCAGTGTCGTCGCTCCACTGGGAGTGCTCATGCAGCGAATATCTTCACTAGCGAAGATCGCCTCGAGTGGCTTGCCGGTGAAGAGTTCATAAAACGCTATACCCCTGACGAAGCCGATGTTATTTCAAAGTGCTTTTGTACGCATTGTGGTTCACTCGTACCCTACACCAGCCTGAAGAGCGGCAAACTGATAATTCCAGCCGGGTCTTTGAACGCGGCCCCGGGTATCGACCCCGATGACAATATCTACTGGCGCGACCGCGCCGACTGGTACGACGCCGGACTGCAAGCTCAGAAGGTCGAACAGGGTCCCGACGACTGAACGGCTATGAAGTGCGCTTGCCTCATTCGCCTGTGCATTCTGCTGCTTTTTTGCGGTAGTCTCCATGCCGTCGAACCAAAGTTCGAAACCCTCAGCGAAACGGAATTTGCTTTCGACCTCGGCGACAGCCGCATCAACGTCGAAATCCGCGACCACGTGTTACTCGGTAAAAAAGACATCCTGCTCGACTGGGTGCGCTACTCGACCGAAACCGTACATCATTACTATGGCCGTTTCCCGGTAAAAAGTGTCGCTATAGAGCTACAGGTAACCGATGGAAAAGTCGTTCGCTTTGGGCAGGCTTTTGGCGGCAATTCGCCATCCATTCGCATCGTCGTGGGCGAAAATGTTACCCCCCAAATGCTGCGCAGGGACTGGATACTGGTACACGAGATGGTGCATCTGGCGATGGCCGATGTTCCCTACGCACACCGTTGGCTGCTGGAAGGACTGGCTACCTATGTCGAGTCGATTGCGCGCGCCCAGCGCGGCCATCTGAGCGAGGAATTCGTCTGGAACGGATTTATCAACCGCATGCCGCAGGGGTTACCCAAAAGCGGTGATCGCGGGCTCGATCAAACCCCGACCTGGGGTCGCACCTACTGGGGTGGCGCTATTTTCTGCATGCTTGCGGACATTGAAATTCGCAAGCTTACCGACAATCGCAAAAGTTTGCGCGATGCATTACGCGGGGTTCTGGACGCGGGCCTGTCAATGCACACCAGTGCCACGGTGATGCAGGTATTTGCCGCAGGTGATCGAGCCACCGGGGTTGATGTGCTGGTACCGTTGTACCAGAAAATGAGAGCCGACCCTTATCCAGTCGACCTCGATGCCCTGTGGACTTCACTCGGGGTCGCGCTGCAAAACGACCAGGTAGTGTACGACGACAAAGCGCCGATGGCGCACCTGCGCAAACGCCTGCTGAAGTCCTAGTCGATATATTCTAGCAGCCGTCTCCACGCCGCCAGTTTTTGCTCGAAACTCATGCCGGCGTTTGCGGGACTGGTCGATGGCATACGCAACAATGCGATATCGTGATCGTTGTCTAGTTGCGGAACCACCAGCTGCCTGAAGTACTTTTCCGCAGTCGCGCCATTGAAAAGGATTGCTCTTATGCCTGGATAACGTTGCAACAGCCGCGGGAAATCATTTGCCCGGGCGCTGTCAGCGTCTATGTTCGAATCCAGGCTACCAGGCCGGCGACAGGCCTGAAGAGTATCCCAGAGGATTAAAGGCTGCCTGGATAGCTGGGCCACCCGCCACGTATAGCTGGCCCGGTGATCGATATCGAACAACTCCTGAATAATTCGCCAGAAAACATTACGTGGGTGCGCATAGTATTGCACGGCTTCGAGCGATGCCACACCGGGCATGCTGCCAAGGATTATGATACGGGGACGTTGACCAATAACCGGTTCAAATGATTGAACCTGACCCACGGCTTGCTTATTTTTTCATCTGATCGAAGAATTCGATGTTGGTTTTACTGCTCTGCATACGCCCGAGCACAAACTCCATGGCCTCGATTTCATCCATCGAATGCAGAAACTTGCGCAGTATCCAGACTTTCTGCAACTCTTCCTGATCCATCAACAATTCCTCGCGCCGCGTACCGGAACGATTAATGTTGATTGACGGGAACACGCGTTTCTCGGCGATACGCCGATCCAGGTGGATGTCCATGTTGCCGGTACCTTTGAACTCCTCGTAGATGACTTCGTCCATTTTGGAACCGGTTTCGATCAGCGCGGTGGCAAGAATTGTCAGGCTGCCGCCTTCCTCGATATTACGCGCCGCGCCAAAGAAACGTTTTGGACGATGCAGCGCATGCGCATCGACACCACCGGTTAACACCTTGCCCGAAGAGGGTATCGTGGTGTTATAGGCACGCGCCAGGCGCGTAATCGAATCCAGCAGGATAACCACGTCACGCTTGTGCTCCACCAGGCGCTTGGCCTTTTCGATGACCATTTCCGCGACCTGCACGTGGCGACTGGCAGGTTCGTCAAAGGTCGACGCAACCACTTCACCCTTGACCATGCGCGCCATCTCGGTTACCTCTTCAGGGCGCTCGTCGATGAGCAACACGATGAGGTAGCATTCGGGGTGGTTACTGGCGATACTCTGCGCGATGTTCTGCAGCATCAGGGTCTTACCCGCTTTCGGTGGGGAGACCACCAGTCCGCGCTGACCCTTGCCGATCGGCGATACCATGTCGATGATACGCGCGGTGATGTCCTCGGTACTGCCGTTACCGCGTTCGAGCGGCATGCGGCTATTGGGGTGCAACGGCGTCAGGTTTTCAAATAACACCTTGTGTTTGACATTTTCAGGCAGGTCAAAATTAATTTCATCCACCTTGAGTAACGCGAAATAGCGTTCGTTATCCTTGGGCGGTCGGATTTTGCCGCTAACGGTATCGCCCGTGCGCAGGTTAAAACGCCTGATCTGGCTAGGGGAGACATATATGTCGTCAGGCCCGGCAAGGTAGGAACTGTCTGCGGAACGCAAAAACCCGAACCCATCCTGCAGGATTTCCAGCACCCCTTCGCTGAAGATGTCCTCGCCCTTCTTGGCCTGGGATTTGAGAATGCTAAAGATTATATCCTGTCGACGCATCCGCGCCGAGTGATCCCCCCCCATGGACTTTAAGGTTTCAATCAGATCGGGTACGGAATGTTGCTTCAGTTCATTTAGATTCATATTAGAGATGCACTAGATGCAGGGTTGGGGGATAAAGACGTAAGGACGGCCTATGGGTAGTGATGGGAAAATTTATTTGGTTTTTTGTTCAGGTGCGCCGTGGAGATACGGCAACGATCGAATAGAGGTTAGCACAGTAATTATGGGTCGTCTACCTCAATCAACGACCCTTTTTTAATCTATTTTCGGGGGGTATTCGGCTCAGATATTGCTATCGAGAAATGCTGTCAACTGGGATTTCGACAGCGCACCGACCTTGGTAGCCTCGACCGAACCATCCTTGAACAGCATCAGTGTCGGGATACCACGGATACCATACTTCGGTGGCGTATTGGCATTATCGTCTATATTCAGTTTCGCCACCGTCAGCCGACCATCATACTCATCGGCGATTTCTTCGAGTATCGGTGCAATCATTTTGCAGGGGCCGCACCATTCTGCCCAGTAGTCAACCAGCACCGGGTGTTCCGACTGCAATACATCGGATTCGAAACTTTCGTCAGAAAGGTAAACTATTTTTTCACTCACACTTTTCTCCAGCCCCATGGCATTTTCAGGTAGACCGACAATTTAGTCGCAACAGAATTAACTGTCAATTATACATTCAGGGTGGTGCGTCCCCGCAGGCTTTCCCACCGCAAAATTGGGATATGGGGGTAGAAATCCTGTTTTTCAAATCACAGCGCAGGTTTTTATGCAATTTGATACCATAGACCGCTTAAACTTCGATCATACGAGAATAAACGATAGCATGGGGCAACAACATTTAACCGAGCAGCAGTTCAGCTCACTGGAGCTGGATCAGCGTTTACTGGACGCACTGGACAAGCTTGGCTTTCAATACTGCACACCAATTCAGGAGCAGGCGCTGCCTTTGCTGCTGTCGGGCAAGGACGTTTCTGGCCAGGCGCAAACAGGTACCGGCAAAACGCTGGCCTTCCTGCTTGCCTGTGCGCAGAAGATTCTGCACTCGAAACTACCCGCCACGACCGTGGGCAGACCGCGCACGCTGATACTGGCTCCGACCCGCGAACTGGCGATACAAATCCATAAAGACGCCGAAGCCCTGTTGCGCGACTTACCGCTCAAGCTGGCTATCTGTTATGGCGGCAAAGCCTACGAGCAGCAGAAAAGGCAATTTGATCAGCCGGTTGACATCCTTATCGGCACACCGGGACGCCTGATCGACTTCTTCAAGCAGAAACTCTTCAATTTCAGATCGATAGAAGCGATGGTTCTGGATGAAGCCGATCGCATGTTTGATATGGGATTCATTCAGGACGTACGCTTCATGCTGCGGCGGCTACCTGACCCCGAAAAACGCATCAACATGCTATTCTCAGCCACCATGGCGCAAAAAGTCATGGAACTCGCCTACGAACATATGAATAAGGCCCAGTTGATCAAAATCGACTCCGATTCGCCCGCGGTAGACCGAATCGAACAAAGCGTTTATCACCCTGCCAACCATGAAAAAATTCCGTTACTGCTGGGCCTGATGAAAAAATTGCAGCCGCAGCGCAGCATCATCTTCGCCAACACCAAGCACGCCACAATTCGCATCTGGGAATACCTGCAGGGCAACGGTCTGTCGGCAGCGATCATTTCCGGCGATATTCACCAGAACAAGCGGGAGCAACTGCTGAAAAAATTTCATGACAATGAATATTCGATCCTGGTCGCTACTGACGTTGCCTCGCGCGGACTGCATATCCCGGATGTAACCCACGTTTTCAATTATGATCTGCCCGAACTGGGCGAGGATTATGTGCATCGTATCGGTCGTACCGCGCGGGCCGGCAAATCGGGCGCTGCTATCAGTTTTGCCTGTGAAGATTACGCCATGAATCTAATCGATATCGAGTCATATACTCGACGGACAATA
>CALDDP010000176.1 GCA_937936805.1 uncultured Gammaproteobacteria bacterium
CGAACTTCAGGGGTTGCGCCCTGACATTCTTCTTCTGCCATTTCTGTTTCCATATCAGTCGAACTTTGCTGACAGCCGACGACCATACCGGAGGTTAAAACGGCAATCGCCGCAACCTTAAGGAGTTCTGTTGGTTTCATCTATTGTTTTCTCCGAGAACTTTATCGTTTGACGAATTTAGTACTAAGTATTATTGGTTGCCCATTTTGCCAAGAAGACTACATTGATCAACCCTTTAGAGCAAGTTTTTAATGTAAATATTACTCAATTAGGGAACATTATAGACGAGTTTTCGGGCTTTGCCGGAAAGTGCAAAGTTATCCTCATCTTGCATACCCGGAGGATGTCTCTAACAGTCTGTTGATAAAAGGTTATCGTTAAGGTAAAACGTGCTCAGTTTCGGTCGCCGGGAGGCAAGGAATGAACAACGCCAGTCTCGTCATTTATCATAATCCCAGATGCAGCAAATCGCGGGAAACGCTGCACATACTGGAAAACAGCAATTTGAGTCCCACGATTATCGAATATCTGGAGAATCCGCCCACGCAACAGGAGTTGAAGAAAATTATCGCGATGCTGGGCCTCCCTGCGCGCGACCTGGTGCGCACAACCGAGCAGGTCTACGAGGACGCCGGGATTGACATGGATGCGATGTCAGAGGATGAGATTATCGCCGCGATTTGTCAGCACCCGGCATTGTTACAGCGCCCAATAGTGGTCGCGGGCAACCGGGCGATAATTGGACGCCCGCCTGCCAGGGTAATGGAAATCATTGCATAAAATACTGATCGTTTATTTCAGCCGACATGGCAGTGTCGCACGCATGGCCGAACAGATTGGCCTTGGCGTCGATTCAAACCGCGCTTGTGAGGCAGTATTGCGCAGCCTTCCGGCGGTGTCGGCAACCACCGAACAGACTACGGAGACAGTTCCCGACGAAGGCGTGCCTTATGCCCGTATCTCCGACCTGGAGTCCTGTGCCGGACTGGTGATTGGCAGTCCCGGATATTTCGGTAATATGGCGGCGCCGTTAAAGTATTTTTTCGATCAGACCAGTCCGCTGTGGCTGGGCGGAGCAATGATTGGCAAACCAGGTGGCGTATTTACCGCGACATCTAGTATGCACGGCGGACAGGAGACCGTGCTGACCAGCATGATGTTGCCACTGTTGCATCACGGCATGCTGGTAACCGGTATCCCCTACTCTGAACCAGCGATCAATCAGACTAAATCCGGAGCAACCCCCTATGGCGCCAGCCATGTCGCCGGGCAGGAAGGCCAGGAACTGAGTGAGCACGAGCGCCTGGCCTGCAGGGCGTTAGGTAAACGTATCGCCGATCTCGCCAGCAAGCTGGGCTAGAATGCATCCACTAAAAATTACCGGCATGTTGTCCTGGTTCAGCCTGTTTGCTTTTCAATGCAGCCTGACCTGGCCCGGCCTCGAAATCGACTACTACTGGGTGCTTTTATTATCCCTGCCGCTGCTGTTTCCTTTAAAGGGTTTATTGAACAACCGCCTGTACACCTATCGATGGATTGGCTACATGACGCTGGTTTACTTCTGCATAGGTATTAGCGAACTGGTATCGAATCCGTTGTTGCGCGTGTACGGTTTCGGCACCACGATCTCAAGCACCTTATTGTTTCTGGCAAGTATCTACTACGCCCGCTACCTGGCACATCAGGCGCGGCAATGAGCGAAAGCATATTTTGCAGACAAGCGGCACCCGCAACCGCTACAGGCATTGATAAAAGCAGGGCTGGCGGGAATACAACATGCTGTTAACTCCAGGTATCCCCTGCCTGAATTTCGATGCCTGTACGCAATAAACGGGCTAGACCCCGGGTTCCAGCAGCGCCTGTTTGACCAACGGTATCGTGACTTTACGCTGCTGCGACAGAGATGCCCTGTCGAGCCGTCGCAGAATTGACATCTGCGTGTCGAGGTTGCGCGCATGGTGGGTCATTAAATAAGAAATCACATCCTCGCCTAACTCGATGCCGATCAACTGCGCCCGTTTGCGCAGAATCTGACGTATTTCGCTATCGTCGTTCGAGGGCAGCTGCAACATCAAACCCCATTGCAGACGGGAACGAAAATCATCGAGCGTGGTTTCGATATCCTCTGGCCTGCGCAGCATCGCGAACACAAAACGGTAATCTCCATCCCGACAGCGATTGATTACCTGATAAAAACAGGCTTCCCAGTCCGGGTTTCCCGCTATCGCATCAAGGTTATCGATCGCCAGCACGTCGCAATGGCTAAATCCCTCGAACTCATTCGCATCGCATTGCAACAGTTGTCGTGCATCATAGATTTGCAACACCACGCCTTTTTTGCGCGCATAATCGGCGCTGGCATTCAACAAATGAGTTTTGCCACTGGCAGCCGTTCCCCACAGCCCGATTTGAGCTTCACCATCACCCCGGACCAGTGCTCTCAGGCTCGCAGTAATTAAATCGGCTCGCTCGGAGATGAAGTTTTCAAAGCTGTACTGACGGTCGAGCGAAAGCGGTAATGCGATCTGTTTAATTGCTCGCTCCACGACCGACATAGCTATAGTTCATAATAATCTGGGCCTCGCGTTCACCGCTCACCTGGGGAAAATCCTCCTGCTCCAGTACCTCTCCGAAATCGATCAGTCGCTGCAAGTCTTCCGGACTGTTGCGCAGCTGCAAACGATATGTGATGACATCCTCGCTTATCAGTGCGACACGCACGCTATCGACCACGTTCAGGGATTTGAGATACTTCTGCACCGCGATAAGATTCTCGATTCCCTCGAGCGAGGAAACGCTCAGTAGCAGCGATTGTTCAACACGCTGATGATCCTCCAGCGCGTACTCCAGTGCCAGTACCTTGGCAAGATGCCTGATAGCCTGATCAATTACCGCCTGTTTGGCGGAAGCCTCAAATTTCCACTTAAATATTTGATCCGCGAAGCGGACGTCCCAGTCACCCTGCCAGCCTTTGCCACTGCGGCCTACAATCTGTCCTACCAGCAACGCATCAGGCGCGTAACGCGTGGACATGGTTTTAATGTTGTCGTATTGGCGCGCAACGATATCACCTATCTTGACCAGGGCTATATCTTCGAGATCCATCAACGGGAACAGGACCGGCACTGCATGGATAGAGGCGGCCCGATCGAGCGCCTCGACCAGTTCTGGTGTTGAATCATCGGCAACCAGTTTTATTTTTTCATTTACATCATAGGAAATCACCAGCAGTGTGCTCGGGCGTTCACGCCCCCACACCGGGAAATTATTTTCGCGCAACAGGCTTTCGATCAGTTGCTGATTGAAGTCTATGCGAAGATAGAGGCGCCCCGCGTCATATTCCTCGTCATCCGGCAAGCTGCGGCTGATATAGCGAAATTGCTTGACGTAGCGGGCACTGCCTTCTATCGGCCGCTCGAAGGCCGGACTGCGCAGGGCTTCATCCGAACCACTGACTTTAACTATTACCTGTTTGAAAGCCTGGCTGAAGGATTCGAGCCGCAAACTGGTGGTCTGGTCGGCAACCGGCAACTCCACCGTAAACAGGTCTTCTACTGTAACCGCTATCGCGGGCAGAGGCAGTACACCCAGCAGTACCGCCAGTAACGCAAAAACTTTGTAGGACTTCATCGTTTTCCTATTTTCATCAACGGACATTTGCATACAAGGCGTGTAAAATAACACACCAATATTATTTCCTGAACCTGCAAACCATGAATAGCGAACCCTCCCTGAATTATCGCCAGGCGGGCGTCGATATCGACGCCGGCAATGAGCTGGTGGAGCGCATCAAGCCGGCGATCAAATCTACCCACCGCGAGGGCTGCATCGGCAGCATCGGGGGTTTCGGAGGTCTGTTTGAACTGCCTCTTGAACGCTACCGCAACCCGCTAATGGTATCAGGCACCGATGGCGTCGGCACCAAGCTCAGGCTTGCAATAGAACTCGGCATACTTGACGGTATCGGCATCGACCTGGTTGCCATGTGCGCCAATGATATCGCGGTACTCGGTGCCGAGGCACTGTTTTTTCTGGACTATTACGCTACCGGGCGACTCGAGGTCGACCAGGCCGAACAGGTAATCAAGGGTATAGCGGTCGGATGCCAACAGGCAGGTTGCGCGCTGATCGGTGGTGAAACTGCGGAAATGCCGGGCATCTACCAGCCCGGTGATTTTGACCTTGCCGGATTTTGTGTCGGTATCGTAGAAAAGGATCGCATCATTGACGGCAGCCAGGTAGCCGAGGGCAATCGCCTGATCGCCCTGGCATCTTCGGGAGTGCACTCCAATGGTTTTTCGCTGGTGCGCAAGATAATCGAGGTTAAGGATGCGGACCTGGCACAGGATTGCGGTGGCCAGTCGCTTGCGCAGGCATTGATAGCACCGACACGTATCTATGTCAGGAACCTGCTGGCACTAGCCGGCGATCGTCAAATCAACGCCATCGCCCATATTACCGGCGGAGGCCTGGTGGAAAACCTGCCCCGCGTACTGCCGGAGAATCTCTGCGCCCGGATCGATTTGTCGAGCTGGCAACTGCCACCTGTTTTTAGCTGGCTGCAACAGGCAGGTAACGTCGAACGACTGGAAATGCTGCGCACCTTTAATTGTGGCGTCGGCATGGTACTGGCGATCGACGCCAGCCAGGAGCAGCAATGCCTCGAGCAACTCGGGATGCTTGGGGAAACCGCCTGGGTTATCGGCGACGTCGTCACCCGTGGAGACCAGCCCGCGGTCGTGTTTACATGAGCGAGCCACTAAAGCTGGCAATTTTAATCTCGGGCAACGGCAGTAATCTGCAATCCATCATCGATGCTATCGAGACAGGCGGGCTTAACGCGCAGATCAAGACGGTAGTCTCCAGTAACAATATGGCCTATGGGCTGATACGTGCCACCCGGCATGGTCTCAGCACCTGGGTAATCGATCATCACGACTATCAGAACCGCGATCAATATGATGGCGCACTGCAGCACTATCTCGAATCCGTCGGCATCGACTATGTTGTGCTGGCCGGTTTCATGCGCATTCTCGGCCCAGCAATCATAAAAGCTTTCGAGCACCGAATTCTTAATATCCACCCGTCACTACTACCGGCTTATAAAGGCCTGAACACTCACCAGCGTGTACTCCACGACAAGGCTACGCATCATGGCGTCAGTATTCATCTGGTTACCGCAAAACTCGACGACGGACCGATAATATGCCAGGCCAGGTATCCGATCGAAGCCGGCGATCGTGTCGAAGACCTGCAAGCGAAAGGCCATCGACTTGAGCATCAGATGTATCCGCAGGTATTGCGCTGGCTGAGCGATGGCAAACTGGGAGTAGAAGAAGGCCGGTTGTTCTACGAAAAGGCCTTGCTGGAACGACCGATTGCTTTTAATCCCTAGCCCGTTACTCTGCCGCTATGCAAAGTAAAGTGGGATCTACAGGCGGGTAAAACCTTCTTCCTTTTCCAGGCGCTTGATTTCGGTGGGTGCAAACGGAACCTGCTCGATGAAACTGGGGAGTTCGTTTTGCTCGATCTGGAGCTCCCGCATCATCGTCTGGCAGGCCTTTATGTCGATAATGTTATCCTGATCCAGCAGGCGTGCTCGCTCTACCATCGACTGGTTCAGCCGGTAACCGTCCTTCTGAAATAACTGCAGCTCGTCACCGTGTAGCACGATCGCAATTTTACCATGTTCATCCGGATTGAAGAGTTCACGTAAATCCTCGGCGCGGTCGAGCACCACGTCCAGTTGCTGCTTGTTTTGAACGGTTACGCTGAATACGTATCCGGGAGGTTCGGTCTCGCCGGACACGAGCGTCGAACCGGCTGACAATACCATCGCCAGCACAAGTATCGACAGGAGGCGCGACTTCATACTAGTCAGAACCGGCAATCATCATATTATCTATCAGTATCGAACCGCAGTGAATGCTGCTGCGCAAATCGACATCCTTGCCTATTTCCACAATGCCATTGAACATTTCACGCAGGTTGGAGGCAATAGTCACTTCTTCCACCGGATAATCGAGCTTGCCGTTTTCGACCCAAAAACCAGCGGCACCGCGCGAGTAATCGCCGGTGACGGTATTCACCCCGTGCCCCATCAACTCGGTTACCAGAAACCCCCGATGCATCGCGCTGAGACATTCTGCAAAGGTCTTTCCCGTGTGGTCCAGGATCAGGTTATGTACCCCACTGGCATGCCCGGTTGTTTTCAGCCCCAGCTTGCGCGCCGAGTAACTGTCCAGCAGGTAGTTCTGGATCACACCATCGACAACCAGTTTTGCTTCCCTTGTCGCCACACCTTCCGCATCAAAATTGGCCGAACCCAGCGCCTGCGGAATAAAGGGGTTTTCGTGTAATTGCAAAAATTCGGGGAAAACGCGTTCTCCCTCCGCACCCAGCAGAAAACTGGCCTTGCGGTATTGCGCGGCACCCCCAATGGCGGACGTAAAATTGCCGATGATGCCACGCGCAAGCTCGGGTACAAACAGCACCGGTGCCTGCTGGGTCTTGATTTTTCTGGCATCCAGCCGGCGTACGGTGCGCTGGGCAGCCATTTCACCAACGCTACGCGCACTGTCAAGAGCATCAGCATTGCGGCTGATGTCGTACCAGTAGTCACGCTGCATATTGCCATCGGATTCGGCCACAACCGAGCAGCTGATGCTATGCCTGGTTTTGTGCTGCGCCTGTAAAAACCCATGCGAATTACCATACACCGAAACACCGGCACTGGAATCAACCGAAGCCCCTTCGGAATTGACAATACGACGATCAAACTCAAGCGCGGAATTCTCACATTCGAGCGCCAGGTCGATAACTGCCTGCGGTTCGATATCCCAGGGATGATACGAGTCGAGATCGTGCATTTCACTCGCCATCAGTTCGGCATCGGCCAGACCGGCACAGGAGTCTTCCGAGGTATAGCGAGCAATATTACACGCGGCTTCTACCGTCTTGCGAATCGCTTCCGGGTCCAGGTTCGAGGTACTGGCGCTGCCCTTGTGTTGACCGACATACACGCTGATACCGAGACCGTTGTCCTGCTGGTGTTCGATTGTTTCCACGGAGCCCATGCGGGCCGCCACCGACAAACCCTGCGACACCGATAAGCCGGCCTCGGCCTGGGTTGCACCGCTAGCCTGCGCTAATTTAAGCGTATCGGCGACGATTTTTTTAAGCGATTCCGCCTGCGGGAATGCTAAGATGTTGTTCTTTTCAAGGTCCATGGAATTATTTTATCCTACACAGTTATGGAAAACGAAGCAGAGTTTGATGAAAGCGAAATCGTTAGCAAGTCTCAACTCAAACGTGAAAGCCATGCCATCCAGGACCTGGGGAAAAGGCTCGTCGCCTTACCCGCTGAACAGCTAGCGCAGATTCCGCTGGATGAACCGGTGCTTGACGCCATAGCGCTTGCAAAACGCATTCAAAACAAGCGCAGCGCACTGAAACGCCATTACCAGTTCCTGGGCAAGCTTCTACGAGCTCGAGATACCGATCCAATTCTCGATGCCTTGACCGAAATTGACAATGCGAGCCAACACTCGATCCAGCTGCATCATCGCGCAGAGCGCTGGCGCGACCGGATCATCGAGCAGGGCAACGACGCCATCGATGCACTCCTGGCCGAAATCGGGCAAGCCGACCGCCAGAAATTGCGACAATTATGGCGCAACCACCACAATGCCAGAACCGACGCCAAACGCAGCCAGCATTCTCGCCTGATTTACAAAGAAATCAAGCAATCCCTCGACAGTTAATCGCAACTAGTCGGGACTGGCGGGAATAACCGGGGTTTTGCAATCGACGTCCGCGTTCTGGGCGCGATTACGCAGGTAATGATCCATCAGCACGATGGCTAGCATGGCTTCCGCAATCGGCGTCGCACGAATGCCTACACAGGGATCATGCCGACCCTTGGTACGAATTTCGACCGCGTTACCGTCGACATCGACAGATTTACCCGGCAGGTGAATACTCGAGGTCGGTTTCAGTGCAATACTAACCAGAATATCCTGCCCCGACGTAATACCCCCAAGCGTACCTCCCGCGTGATTGGATAAGAACCCGGCTGGCGTAATTTCATCTCGATTCTGCGTACCCTTTAGTTCGATACTGCTAAAGCCAGCGCCAATTTCAACCCCTTTGACTGCATTGATACTCATCATCGCATGTGCGATTTCGGCATCGATGCGATCAAACACGGGTTCACCGAGACCCGCCGGAACGCCGCTTGCTACGACTGATATCCGGGCACCTATCGACTCCCCCTCCTTACGCAATGCATCCATGTACTTCTCCATCTCTGGCACCATATCGGCATCCGGACAGAAGAAAGCGTTCTGATTTACCTCATTCCAGTCGAAATTAACGGGTTTCAGTGGCCCCAGTTGCGACAGGTAGCCGCGCACCTGCAGGCCGCATTGTGCGCTAAGATACTTTTTCGCAATACCACCAGCTGCGACCCGCATTGCCGTTTCTCTTGCTGACGAACGCCCACCGCCTCGATAATCCCGAAAACCATACTTCTGGGTGTAGCTGTAATCAGCATGTCCGGGGCGGAACTGGTTCATGATCTCGCTGTAATCCTTCGAGCGCTGATCCTTGTTGTGAATCAGCAGACAGATAGGCGCACCCGTGGTTCTGCCCTCGAAGGTACCGGACAGAATCTGGACCGCATCGTCTTCACGCCGTTGCGTCGTGTGCCGCGAGGTTCCCGGCTTGCGCCGATCGAGATCATCCTGCAGATCGGACTCTTCCAGGGCTAGCCCGGGAGGACAGCCGTCGACGATACAACCAATGGCACTACCATGGCTTTCGCCGAAAGAGGTCACTACGAATGACTTGCCGATACTGTTTCCCGACATTGAACCCGCCCTACATTGATTTCCAAGGATTTAGCACTAAGTTAAACAGTGCAATGGCTCATTCTACTAAAAAACTCGGCATGATGTTTACTGCCGCAGCCTGGATCATCGGTTTTTTTCTTCTGGCACTGCTGTTTTCGAAAATACTAGATCAGCAGAATAATCCCAACCAGTCCCTCGCCACTATGGCCACGGGCGATTTTCGCGAAGTGGTGCTGTTGCGCAACCGTCATGGTCACTATGTATTCGATGGTGAAATTAACCGCCATAAAGTCACTTTCCTGGTCGACACTGGTGCTACTGTCACGGCGATACCCGGAGGAATGCAGCAAAAACTCGGGCTCAAAGCAGGGCCCGCGACTTCGGTGTCTACTGCGAATGGACTCACTACGGCGTATTTCACGCACCTGGATCAACTTGCTATCGGGGAAATCGAGCTTTTCGACGTCAATGCCAGCATTATTCCGGGTATGGGGGTCAACGAAATTCTACTCGGCATGAATGTACTGAAGCACTTCGAACTGATTCAAAGCGGCAACCAGCTTACTATCCGGCAGCGCCAGTAGCGGTTCGCCTCGAGCCGCCCATCGAGATTTTTTTTGAAAAAGCGGATTTTTTCTGAACTTTCTGGAAATTCGGCTTCTCTAACCTCGCGTAATGGGGAAATAACCAGTACAACCAACTTGTCTAACTTGAGGAAAAATAAATGATTACAGCCAAGAAAACCACGGGAGTCACCCTGGCCGCAGCTGCTGCAGCCATGTTCGCAGTTGCACCAATGAGCGCGTCTGCGGGTGAAACAGCCGGCAAATGCTTCAACGTCAATTCCTGCAAGGGCACCAGTGCCTGTGCCACTGCAACTACCAGTTGTGCGGGACAGAACTCCTGTGCCGGAAAGGGTTGGGTCAAGCGTACCAAGGCTGAATGTGAAAGTGCCGGCGGCAAATTTGAAGCCTGAGCTCTTTTTCCAGCTATCAAGAATGCACCGACTTTGATCGGTGCATTTTTTTGCCTGCTGGATACAATCACCCGGTGCGAGACTTTGATTTTCAGTGATGACACAGACCGCGGATAAACCGTTTCTCGGCTTCGGCCTTGGCCTGAGGGCCGAACATTACCAGGACATACTCGATCGTAAACCAGGGAATATCGACTGGTTCGAGATCCTCAGTGAAAACTACATGATCGATGGCGGCAAGCCACTCTATTTCCTGGACGCTATTCGCCAGGATTATCCGATGGTCATGCATGGCGTCTCCATGTCGCTGGGTAGCACCGACGAGCTCGATTTCGAATACCTGCAACAATTGAAGAAGCTGATCGAACGGGTTGAACCGCACTGGTTTTCCGATCACCTGTGCTGGACCGGGGTCGATCACAGGAACATGCACGATTTACTGCCGCTGCCTTATACCGAGGAGGCGGTCGATCACGTCGCCGAACGCATTCTACGGATCCAGGATTTCATCGGACGGCAAATGCTGATCGAAAATCTCTCCAGCTATATCACCTACTGTGAAGATGCGATGCCCGAATGGGAATTTCTGTCGGCGATCGCCGCAAAGGCGGACTGTTACCTGCTGCTCGATGTCAACAATATTTACGTGAGCAGCTACAACCATCACTACGATCCGGTCGAATACCTCGAAGGGGTACCTGCTGAGCGGGTCTGGCAACACCACCTGGCCGGCCATACCAACGATGGCAACCTGATAATCGATACCCACGACCAGGATATTATCGATCCGGTATGGGCGCTTTATGCAGAAACTGCAAAAAGATTCGGTCCGGTTTCGACTATGATCGAGCGCGATGGCAATATTCCTGAACTCGACGCAGTGCTGGACGAACTCGAACAGGCGCGCAAAATTGCTGCACCTTTCTACCAATCCTGACCATGAAGCATTTACGCGAACTTCAACTCCGCTTCCAGAACTACCTGACAGACGGCGTGGATGACATCGAGCAGGATATTGTCAGCACCGCCGATGCCCTCGCCGAACATCGTCTCGGTACCTATTACAATGCCTATCGAATACGTTTGATCGATTGCCTCGCGGTTGATTATTCCGCGCTGGAAAAATTCCTGGGCCGCGAAGCCTTTGAAAACATTGCGCTCGACTACCTGCAACACTATCCGTCAACCCACCCTTCG
>CALDDP010000177.1 GCA_937936805.1 uncultured Gammaproteobacteria bacterium
TTTACAGAATCGGTCGTTTCGATTGATATCGATATCTGGCAATAGCAAATAGGGATAAATCATGGCAATCATCGGCATCGACCTGGGTACGTCAAATTCCGCGGCCGCAGTCCTTCGTGGCGGGCGACCGGTTATCATTCCTAGTGCAGAGGGCATAAGCCTGGGAGGTAAGGCATTTCCAAGTTATGTCGCGATCACCGCGGATGGCCAGACACTGGTAGGTGAACCGGCTCGACGCCAGCTGGCAGCTAACCCGGAAGGAACAACCTCAGCTTTCAAACGCCGCATGGGCCAGCGCGAGGAAATTGCCTTGCATGGCAAAAAGTTCTCGCCCGAACAGTTATCTGCATTCCTGTTGAAAAAAATAAAGGACGATGCCGAGGCGTTCCTCGGGGAACCGGTCACCAAAGCTGTCGTCACGGTACCCGCCTATTTCGACGATAACCAGCGCAGCGCGACCAAGGATGCCTGCCGAATCGCAGGTCTCGAAGTCGAACGACTGGTCAACGAGCCCACTGCCGCATCGCTGGCTTATGGCCTCGACCGCGCTGGGGAGGAATTACGTATCGCCGTAATCGACTTTGGTGGGGGTACTTTGGATGTAACAATCATGGAATTTGGTAAGGGCGTGTTTGAAGTCAAGGCCACCAGTGGCGATACCCAACTCGGCGGCACCGACATGGATCAAAACCTGGTCAATTACATTATCGATAAATTCGAGCAGGAAACCGGAGCAGATGTACGCTCTGACGTGAAAGCCATGGCACGTATCAAGGAAGCCGCAGAAGTCGCAAAAATTGAACTCTCGACCAGCACTGCGACGCATATAAGCCTGCCTTACCTGACGGCCGTGGCGGGAGAACCCAGGCATCTTGAGCTGGATTTAAACCGCACCGAGTTGGAGCGACAGGTTAATGACATTGTGGAAAAATGCCGAGGACCGATCGAACAGGCCTTGCATGACGCCGGTGTCAACGCACAACAAATTGATCGAATTGTATTTGTCGGTGGCCCAACCCGGATGCCGATAGTGCGTAAATATTTTGAAGACCTGTTTGGACGCAAGGCCGAAATGGGAGTTGATCCTATGGAGTGTGTCGCCAGCGGCGCAGCGATTCAGGCTGGCGTTTTAAGCGGCGAGGTTGGTGACATCGTGCTGGTCGACGTCACACCCCTGACGCTTGGCGTAGAAACCCTGGGCGGTGTTGCAACCGCCCTGATTTCACGCAACTCACCGATTCCCGTCAAACATACTGAAACATTTACCACCGCAGCCGACATGCAGACCGCGGTAACGGTCCACGTCTACCAGGGCGAAAGACCGATGGCACGTGACAATACCAGCCTCGGTGAATTCAACCTTGAAGGTTTGCCACCGGCACCGCGGGGTATTCCGAAAGTCGACGTCACCTTCGATATCGACGCCAACGGCATCTTGAACGTTACCGCCAAAGACCAGGCTACCGGCAAGTCACAATCGATCAGCATCACCGGTTCCACGCGACTCAGCGACGATGAAAAACAGCGCCAGATCGATGAAGCGGAAAAATATGCCGAAGAAGATAAAACGCGTCGCGAGCAGGTGGATAAGCTTAATAACGCGGACAATATTTGCTACCAGGCCGAAAAAACCCTGGCCGAGTTCGGCGACAAGCTAACCGATGAAATGAAAGGTCGCCTGCAAAATGGCATGCATGACACGCGTGACGCCATTGATAAAAAGGACGCCGAACTGGCCGCCCAGCGCGCGGACGAAGTGGAAAAGATACTCAGGGAAGCCGGCACCGTAATTTATTCGCAAAGTTCGGAAGCGCCCAAATCAGGGCCTTATGCGCACCAGGCGGCCCCCGACATGAGCGGCGCCGGTGGTAACGCCAAACCAACCGGTGCGGGCCCACGCGGCAAGGTGGTTGACGCCGATTACACCGAAAGCCGCTAAATCGATTCATGAGCGGCGAACAGCGTGATTACTACGAGGTTCTTGGCGTAGCGCGTGACGCTGATGCGAAAGCGATAAAAGACAGGTTCCGCGAACTGGCAATGAAGTATCACCCGGATCGCAACAAAGCACCGGATGCAGAGGCGCGCTTCAAGGAAATCGCCGAGGCTTACGCTATTCTTTCAGATCCAAAGAAACGAGCAGAATACGATTCGCGCGGTTTCGCGGGTGTGGCAGATTTTTCCGCCGAAGACCTGTTTTCGGGTATCGATTTCGGCGACATATTCGGCGATGCTGGATTCGGGTTCGATCTCGGCAGTAGTGGTCTGTTCGGCGATTTCTTTGGCAGACACCGTCGCCCTCGAGGTCCCGCCAGGGGTAGCGATCTTGAAGTCAGGCTCACCATTTCGCTGAGCAAGGTTAATTCCGGCGGCGAAGAAATGGTTCACTTCAACCGGCCGGTATCTTGCCAGGATTGTCGAGGTAGCGGCGCTGAAAAAGGCAGCGAACCGCGCCCCTGCAGTGACTGCAACGGTAGCGGCAAGCAGGTAACGTCACGCCAGGAAACCAAGAACCAGGGTTCGATCAGCTATCAACAGATTAGCGTCTGCCCGGTATGCCACGGCCAGGGGAGTTTCATCGATAAACCCTGTACAACCTGTGGCGGTCGCGGCGAAATCAACCAGGAAGACAAGCTCAAAGTAACGATCCCGGCCGGGATCGACGAAGGCACGGCGCTGCGTATTCCAGCGCACGGTTTACCCAGTTCCGCAGCCGGTGGCGCACCGGGTGACCTGTTTGTTATCGTTTATAGCCAGCGCGATGCCCGCTTTGAACGCCATGGCGCAGACCTGTGGCGCCGGGAAATCATCGAAATAGCCGATGCAGTACTCGGCACCAAGCTCAGTGTCCCAACACTGGATGGGCAGGTTGAAATCAAGGTGCCCAAGGGCTCGCAACCGGACGAGGTTTTACGACTAAAGGGGAAAGGCCTGCCGGTTTTCGGCGCACCGATGCGAGGTGATATGAACATTCGTCTGCAGATACACATTCCGGAAAATCCGACCAAAGCCGAAAAGGAACTGTACCAGCAGTTGCGAGACATAAAAGGCAAAAGCAAAAAGCACTTCTGGCAGTAGGTAGTTTCGGACTGTTTTCAGGCTTAAACTGACAATCGTCGGCTTTCAGCATAAACTGACGATCCTGGTTGCTTTATGGGTCGGGTGATTTGTTCGCGGTCCCCGGGTTTCCCGGTCCTGCCTGGTCGAGCAGTTGAAATCGCTTCTCGAGGATATCGGCATCATCGAAATGCCGCCGGCCGACAAATGCTGTTGCTTGCGTGCTCGACTGTCGCATCGCACCTGCACTGGCGATCCCCATCGGCCAGAACAGGAAACGCTCACCTCGCTCGGTCCCCGCAATCAGGCCGTCAGGTCCGAAAATGCTGCGCGAACCCCCTCCCGGTAGAGGCAGGGTGCGCAACTCGTCATATTCAGCAAACCGGTATTTCCGGCCTGCGGTCGATTCGCTGAGCGATACATCGTGCAAATAGTGCGTGCCCGCCTGCACGGCGACGCGCAGGCGGACCGTCTCGGGGATTGCGGGCAGGGTCGTCGGCGTGAAAGACCATTCCAGAATGTGCTGCCGGGCTGGCAGGGGTTTCAGGCGAGGTGTTGGGAAAAACATGTGGTAGCAGCCGCAGGGATGAATGCTGTCGAACAAAACCGGCTCGCCGTCCGGCGCCAGAGTCACGCGCCACACGATGCCGTCGAGATGACCGCCAAGCAGGTCGAGGCTGCCGTCCCGGGGGCGCTCGGGCATCCAGGCCGTATAGACCAGCTGCAGCAGCGTGCGATTTCCAACCCGGGTGTAGCCGAGCCTGCGGTAAACCACCGAAACTGACAGGTCGACCTGCGGCGTTGTTGCCGATGACCAGAACAGCCGACCGATCCGATCCGGGTCTCCGCTGGTTTCTATTTCGAATATCGGCGCGTAGGTAGCGAACAGTCGATTCCGCTCCTGCCCGGTTAGTTGCGGCAGGCCCAGGGGGTGTTTACTCGCCCGAGCCAGGATACTGCTGACTTCTCTGCGTGTGTACACGGGAATCTCCGGAGGCACGTAACGCAGCACCGGGTGGGCCGGCGGTTTACCCTGTTGCGCATCTGCAAAAGTTTGGCGGGTGCGGTCCTGCCAGGCACTAACGCCGGCGTAGAAAGGTATTCGGGTCAATTCGTAAAGGCCGAGGGCTCGCTTGAGCGTGCTGTAGTCATCGGCGACGAAGGCGCGCCGGTAGAGCTCGGCAGCGGCCGCAGGACTGGAGGTGTCGGCGGCGAGTAAAGCGGCGGCGCAATTCTCCGCGCGCAGAATAACCTCGTCGCGGTCAACAGTGGCCATGTCGACGATCCCGGTGGCCGGCAAATTCGCTATTTCTACTCGACGGCCGTCGGCGTCGAGCTCACGCATTCGCTCCACCCAGGCCCGGTAAACCTTTGCATCGCCCTGTGCGTTATCTTTCATCGCGGCGAGGAAGCGGTCGATTCGCAAATAGGGGAATCCGACCACCCGCCGGGCCGCGACATCGGTCACGCCATTGCGCGACACGGCCTCGTCAAGCGCTGCGAACCAGTGCGCGCACTCCGCCAGCCGGGCATTGCTCGAGTCGAGATGATTACGTTGCGGTGGCTGGATAGTCGTGCAACCCGTTGCTCCCAGCAGGAACACCAGCGCTAACCACCGCAGCGGGAGGGTGAAATTTGAGCTCATGATAAACCTGGACAACTAAACCTGATTCGAATTCCATGCTGTGAGTGAAATCGCCAATTCCGATCGATTAAATCTGATGGTGATCATGTCTTTTATCCACTAGATGTATCGATCACCGAATATACTCGCTGAACTCGTCGCGTGGCAAATGGTCATAACGACTGTCTCCGAGGAATAAATAATGAAAAATCCATTGATGGCGACGATCGTCGCAATCCTGGCCCTGACAGGTCAGTCAGCGTTTGCTGCCACCACCGTCCTTGCGGGCGGTTGTTTCTGGTGCATGGAGTCCGACTTTGAAAAGCTCGACGGGGTAAGCAACGTGGTTTCGGGTTTTTCCGGGGGCACGCATCCGGACCCGACCTATAAAGGAGATCACAGCGGGCACTACGAGGTGGTGGAGATCACTTACGATCCTGAAATTATCGACTACCAGAGCATTCTTGATCATTTCTGGGTAAACCACGATCCGTTCGATGCGCGCGGGCAGTTTTGCGATAAGGGGCCGAGTTATCTCGCCGCAATATTTGTCGCCGATGACACTGAACGCGCGATCGCGGAAAAGTCGAGGCAACAGGTCATCGAAATGTTCCCGGGCCAGACCGTGGTAACGCCCATTCTACCGCGGTCTACCTTTTTTCCGATCAAGGGCGATGAGTCTTACCACCAGGACTATTACAAGAAAAGTCCGGTGCGCTACAAGTACTATCGCTGGGGATGTGGCCGTGATCAGCGTCTTAGCGAAATCTGGGGCGACAAAGCGACCCACTAGCGAAGCCAGCGGGTCGTCCCCGCGAAAGCGGCCCCCCAGAGCACGCTGGGTTAACGTATCGGGCCCTCTGATAAAGCCACCATTGCAGGATTCCCGCTTGCGCGGGAATAACTCGCGGGTAATATATTGGCTTCGATATAATCAGGAACTCCTGCCATGGGCTGTCAATACTTCGATCCCTGCGATCACGGCGCCGATACCTTTACCATTGCCATTCCCAAAGTGACATTCGGTCGCGGTTGCCTGGCTGAGGCGGGCGCCCGCGCCCGGGCCCTGGGCATGACTCGAATCGCGGTTTTTACCGATCCTTTTTTACGTGACAGCGTTTATGTCGCCACCGTGCTGGATTCGTTAGCGCAGGCCGGCCTCGATGCCGCGGTATTCGACGAGATTGCTATCGAGGCCGATGATGCGAGCGTTGCCCGCGGCGCCGATTTCATCGCGACGGGTAATTTCGACGGGGTCGTTTCGGTGGGTGGTGGTTCCGTCATGGATACCGCCAAGGCGGCAATGGTGTACGGACTTTATCCGACCGGCGATTTTCTCGATTATTTCGCACCGCCACTGGGAGCCGGGAAAACGATTCCCGGTCGATTGTTAACCCACCTGGCCTGTCCCACTACGTCCGGTACCGGCTCGGAATGCACGTCGCTTTCGGTATTGCGCATTAATAACATGAGCACCAAGTTCGTGCTCGGTAATCCGCTGCTGTTGCCGCAGGAAGCCCTGATCGACCCCACATGCTGCGATTCACTGCCGGCAATGGTGGTTGCATCCACCGGTTTCGACCTGCTATGTCACGCGCTGGAGTGCTATACCGCCAGGGCCTATACCCGCTGGGACAAGGTGGAGGATCCGACCAGGCGACCACTGATCCAGGGCGCCAATCCATGGAGCGACCTGGCCGCGCGTAAAGCCCTTGAAATTGTCGGCGAGTACATGGACCGCGGGGTTAACAATGCCGACGATCGCGAGGCGCGTGACCAGTTGATGTGGGGTGCATCGCTCGCCGGTATGGCTTTTGGTAACACCGGGACTCATCTAGGGCATGCGCTTTCTTACGGTGTGACGCACCTGATGCATGACATCACCACCCCCGGTTACGCGGTGAAATCACCCTTCGTGCCGCATGGCATCAGCGTCGTGGTCTCCGCGCCGGCAATTTTCCGCTATACCGCCGAAGCCGCGCCGGACAGGCATTTTGAGGCTGCGGGTTACCTGCAGGCAGATCTGCGCGGAGCGGGTAGTGAAGACTCTGGCGAAGCGCTGGCCAAACGCATTATCGATTTGATGCAAAAAACCGGGGTTCCGAACGGATTGAACGGAGTTGGGTTTGGTCCGGCTGACGTTCCGGCGCTGGCGGCGTCCACTGCGCGCCAGGTCCGCGCGATCGCTAATTCACCGCGCGAAACCAATCTCGTGGATATCGAGAACATCTACGCGGCGGCTATGAGTTACTGACGTTTGCCCTGAGTTCGGCCATCAGCGGCACCAGGAATACGAAGCAGGCGACCAGAAAAAGCGCGCCACCTGCAAGACTGACCGGGTCGTCGGCGCGAATACTGGAGGCCATGAAAAAAATGGCCGAACCGATAAACAGTATCCAGCCCCAGAGTTGATAGCGATGTTGAGCGTGTTGTGACATGAGACGTACCCGGGCATTGATCTGAATTGGATAAAATAATAAAACCTTATGCATATCGCTGTAAAATGATTAATTATTAGCCAAATAGATAAGATATAATTATCTATTTGTTGGTAATTTCGACCCGCTCAAACGAGAAATATCATGTTACTTTATCGACTTACTGGTGCTAGCATTCCACGTTTAATCCAGCCATTTTCCGGAAGCTGAAATGTTTGAAAACAATCTAATGAACCAGATCCGCGAGCGTTTCTGCCACGTGGATACCTGCCCTTACTCGGGGCCGCGCATCTTCTTCGAAAACGCCGGTGGTGGGTTGACGCTGAAATCGGTGGTCGAAGTGAACACCGAACTCGCCGGAATTCCGGACAACCAGGGTCGTGATAACCCGGCTTCGCATGAACTGGTGCGTATCATCGCCGAGGCGCGCGACAATATACGCTGCTTTCTCGGTGTCAAAGAGGGTCCTGTATTTACCGGTGAAAGCGGTACCGAACTGATTTTCCGCATGGTGCGCGCCGCCGCGCTGGGTTCCGCCGAGGGCGGTAACATGGTCGGCAGCACCCTCGAACATCCGGCTACCGTCAGCGCCAGCAAGCGCTGGGCAGAAATTGCGGGCAAGGAGTATCGTGCAGCGGTGCACAGTGACGCCAGCGCGACGATTACCGCCGAAGATTACGCCGCGGTGGTCGATGCCGACACCCGGGTGGCGACGATTATCCATACCAGCCCGGTTACCGGCATGACGGTAGATATCGCCGCGGTGGTTAAAACCATCCGCGCGGTCTCGCCCGAATGCATCATCATTCTGGACGGCATCCAGCATGCCGCGCACGGCGGCCTGTCGATCGACGACTATGACATCGACGGTTACGCGGTGTCGGCTTACAAGGTTTTTTCACGTCACAACTATGGTTTCGCGTGGCTTTCACCGCGCATCGCGACCCTGCCGCATGACCATCTCGATGGAACTCCAGACGATTTCTGGGAAATGGGTACGCGGGACACCTCGGCGTTTGCCTGTACCAGCAAGGTGGTCGAGTATTTTGACTGGCTCGGTTCGCATTTCACCGATTCGACCGATCGACGCGAGCGTATCCTGGCCGCCGGGAAAGCCATCGGTGAGCATGAGCATGATTTGATCGATTTGATGATCAACGGTGACGGCGAGCAGTCGGGGTTGCGCGATATGTCCGCGGTTTACCTGATCGGCGGGCACGACAATGCTGCCCGTGAAGGCATGGTGTCGATAATTGTCGAAGGTAAACCCTGTGCCGAAGTGGTCGCCGAGCTCAATGCCAGGGGAATCCGTACCCACGTGCGCAAAGCGGATTACTTTTCCGGCAATATTCTCAAGCCCCTGGGCCGACCCACCTGTATCCGGGTTTCCATGTGCCATTACAACACTGACCGCGAAGTACTGACTTTTCTGCGTGAACTGGAAGCTATCATCGCTGCGCACAATGAATCAGGGGTAAACGCGGCCTGAGGCGACCCGTGAAAACCGCCTGCGCCGTCAAGGTTACCGTGGGGATATCGTCATGACTCCATCCGCGCAGGTTTCTGCTAGCGGCGGCAACGATCGTATGCTGCAGGTAATCGGTGCCGGACCCGCCGGCATGAGCCTGGTGCTCGCCTTGTGTAACCGGATTGCAGCGGCGGAGGCCGATGCGTGGCGCGAGCAGCGCATGCTGGATAGCCTGGTGATGTTCGAAGCGGGCAGCAAGCCCGGCGGTGAGATGGGGCACTACCATGTCAACGCGAACACCAGTGCGCATGATGTGGTGCGGGGAATCGGCGACGGCACCCCTTTCGCGGCGGTGCGCGACCATTATCTCGCACACCCGCAGACGCAATCTGAACTTATCCCGCTGCGCAGAATAAATGCGCTGATGGTTGAGCCGCTGGTACAGGCCATGGTTGAATTTCTCTCTCACCGCCTGCATTGTGATACACAGGTGGCGCGTATCGAGATTTATGATGGCGAATGTGCCAGCTACGATAGTGACAATCGATTGCTGGCGCGTAGCAAGAATCTGCTGTTCTGTTGCGGGGCCGAAGAAATTCCATTGCACGAATTGCTGCCTTACCGCGACCGCTGGGAAGGTTCGGCAAAATTTCTCCTGCGCGACAACCTCGATGGCCTGGCCGAGGACAAGTCTCCCATCGTTGTGATCGGCGCTTCGCACAGCGCTTTTTCCTGTGTCTGGCGCCTGCTTTACGATCCGTTTTTTGACGGGTTCGCCAGTGGCAGGGAAATCCTCATGTTGCAACGCCGCGAACGAATCAAGCTGCGCTGTACTCCCGAATTCGCCAGCGAGCATCACATTGAATACGATGCGGAAACCGATATTTGCCCGACAACAGGGCTGGTATTTCGCAATGGTGGTCTGCGCAAGGATGCGAAAACGCTTTACCTTAAAATCCGTGACGGGCAGGAAAACAGGGTCAGATTGGTGCAGATGAACGGGCTTGCCGAACAGCAGCAATTACTCGAGCAGGCTGGACTGATTCTGCAGGCAACCGGATTCGGCAGCAGGTTGCCGGTTGTAGAGCGACAGGGCTCCACGATCAGGGTCGGAAACCCCACCATTGACGGCGAGCTGCGCGATCTCGATAGCAATGCTACAGTCCCGGGGTTGTTCGGTATGGGGCTCGGCTTGAATATCCTGCCGCCAGGCCCACCCCGAGGTGAGCCGAGTTTTGCTGGCGGTATCCATGGATTTCAGTCTTACCCGCTGTCGATAGCGCCGCGAATTATCAATCGTATGCTGGCAGACATACCGATGGAGTTGAACAATTGAAAACACATGCACAGGCGGTAGTGATCGGCGGTGGACTGGTGGGTTGCTCGATTCTTTACCATCTTACCAAACTCGGCTGGACCGATGTCATGCTGCTCGAACGAGATGAGCTGACCTCGGGTTCGACCTGGCATGCTGCGGCCGGTATCCATGGCTTGCATGACCACAACAATATTTCCAGGCTGCAGTATTACACCATGCAACTTTACGCCGAACTGGAACAGGAGACCGGGCAGGGCTGCGGTATCGTGCAGCCGGGGTCGCTGTACCTGGCGCAGACGCGTGATCGCGAACACCAGCTGCGCATGCAGGCGGCGAAGGCGAAGTACTTCCAGGTCGAGTTTCACGAATTGTCTCGTGACGAGGCCGAGCGCATGCATCCGCTGGCCAATTTCGACGGTATCCGTTGCATCATGTACGAGCCCGACGGCGGTAACGTCGATCCGTCCGGGGTAACTTATGCATACGCCAAGGGCGCGCGTCAGCGTGGTGCCGAGGTGCACCGCTTTACTCCGGTTATCGCGACCACCCAGCGCCGCGACGGCAGCTGGGATGTCGAAACCGAAAAGGGCAGTATCCATGCCGATGTGGTGATAAATGCGGGTGGATTGTGGGCGCGTGAAGTTGCCGCGATGGCGGGCTTCGAACTGCCGCTAATGCCGCTCGAACATCAGTATTTTGTCACCGAAACCATCCCGCAGATCGAGGCACTGGAACAGCGCCTGCCACTGGTTGCCGATCGCGACGGGGAGTACTACATGCGCCAGGAAGGGCAGGGGCTGCTGGTGGGCGCCTACGAAAAGGATGGTCGCTTCTGGGCCGAAGACGGCACGCCGATGGATTTCGGGCATGAGCTGCTCGACGACGATCTCGAGCGGATCGAAGACAACATGCTGCGCGCTTTCGAGCGGGTCCCGGTGCTGGCGGAAGCTGGCGTCAAACGCGTCATCAACGGGCCGATGATCTGGTCACCCGACAGTTCCGCGCTGATCGGGCCGGTACCCGAGTTGCAAAACTATTTTTGCTGCTGCGGAATTATCCCCGGCTTTTCGCAGTCCGGTGGACTCGGCATGACCATGGCGCAGTGGATCGTGGAAGGCGAACCCGAGATGGATCTGTTCCCCTGGGACCTGGCTCGATTCGGTGACTGGGCGACCAGGCCATTTGCCAAAGCGCGTGCTCTGGATCAGTATTCTCACCGCTTCAAGATTCATTTCCCCTACGAGGAACGCGAGGCCGGTCGCCCGCTCAAGAAGCGGCCTGTTTACGAGCGGCAGAAAGCACTGGGCGCGGTGTTTGGACTGAGTTACGGTTATGAACACCCGCTGTGGTATGCGCCACCGGGAACTGAAGCAACCGAGACTTACGGCTTCGAACGGCAGAACTGTTTCGAGCCGGTTGCCGCGGAATGTCGCACGCTGCGCGAAGCGGTCGGTATTATCGACGTCTCGAATTTTGCCAAGTACCGGATTCGTGGCGCAGGCTCGGCCGACTATCTCGATCGCCTGGTGGCGAACCATGTGCCCACCGAAATCGGTCGTTCCTGCCTGACACCGATGATTGGGTTACGTGGTGGAATCGCGGGTGATTTCACCATTACCAAACTCGCCGAAGACGATTATCTGATGATCGGATCCGGCATCGCCGAGCGCTATCACCAGCGTTTCTTCAACATGGTTACCAGGCTGGACAGCGTTAACTTCGAGAGTTTTACCGAGGCCTGGGCCGGGTTCAACGTGGCCGGCCCGAATGCGCGCAAACTGTTACAGCAGCTGACTGATGCCGATTTGTCCAACGACGCCTTCAGCTTCATGCGTAACCAGCGCATCCAGGTTGCCGGTATCGACGCGGTCGCTATCCGGGTTTCCTTCAGCGGCGATCTTGGCTGGGAAATTTATGTACCGCTTGAGCAGCAGCTGGCCCTGTACGATGCGCTGCTCGAGGCGGGTAGCGAGCTCGGTGCGCGTCCGGTCGGTGGCCGTGCCTTGCTCTCACTGCGTGTCGAAAAGGGTTATGGCAGCTGGAGTCGCGAGTATTCCCCCGAGTACTGGCCGCAGGAAGTTGGGCTGGATCGGCTGATCAAACTCGATAAACCCGAGTTCCTCGGGCGCGACGCCTATCTCCGGATAAAAGATAATCCACCCCGCGAGAAACTCGTCGTCGCGCAGATAGTAGAATGTAATTCGGATGCCAACGGTGGCGAACCGGTCTTCCTGACCGACGGCACTCCGGTAGGGCGGGTCAGTTCAGGCGCATTCGGGCATAGCGTCGGAGCTTCGATTGCGCTATGTTTTATTAAAACCGAACATGCTGTTGCTGATACCGAACTCGATATCGCGATTCTGGGCATTCCGCATCGCGCTGTCATATTGGAGAAACCGCCCTTTGATGCCGCGGGCGAACGTCTGAGAGCATAACTATGGCCACTAATCCTTACTCGATTCCCAAGCCGAAGGTTGATCCGACGCGAAGACCGGCAATGCGCCCGGATAACACCCCGGACGACAACGACCGCATTGAAATTGGTCCGACGCCGCTCGCCTACGCGGAATGGGAAGCGACGGGTCTGCAGTGTCCGGACCTGCCGGCAATGCGCCAGTACCGCCTCGACAGGATTGTCGCCGGTCTTGTCGCCAGTGATCTCGACGCGGTGCTGTTATTCGATCCGCTGTCGATTCGCTACGCCACCGATACCACGCATATGCAGTTGTGGAATTCGCACAACCCTTTCCGCGCCTGCATGGTGACCAGCGATGCCTACATGGTGCTGTGGGAATACGGCGGTTACGCATACATGTCGGAGTACAATCCGCTGGTGCGGGAAGTGCGCGCGGGCGCATCGTTTTTCTATTTTGCCACCGGCCAGCGTACCGAGGAAAAGGCCGAGCTGTTTGCCGGCCAGATCGTCGATCTGCTGCAGCAGCGAATCGGCAAGGGCAGGCGGGTCGCGGTCGACAAGATCCAGATCGCCGGGCTACGTGCGCTCGACGAGGCCGGTATCAAGGTGATGGATGGTGAAGAATTGATGGAACAGACGCGCGCGATCAAGGGACCGGATGAAATCCTGGCGATGCGCTGTGCGATCAATGCCTGCGAGGCGTCGATCGCGGAGATGCGTGAAATTACCCGGCCGGAGATGACCGAAAACGACGTCTGGGCCGAACTGCACAAATCCAATATACGACGCGGCGGTGAGTGGATCGAAACCCGTATTCTGTCGAGCGGTCAGCGTACCAATCCCTGGTTCCAGGAATGCGGCCCACGCATCATCGGCAATAATGAAATCGTCGCCTTCGATACCGATCTGATCGGTTGTTACGGTATGTGTACCGATATTTCACGCACCTGGTTTATTGGCGACGGACAACCCACGCAACGGCAGAAGGATATGCACAGGCTCGCGCATGAACACATTATGACCAATGCCGCGATAGTTAAACCGGGGATGAGTTTCCAGGAACTCACCGAGCAGGGGCATCATTTGCCGGACAAGTATATTCCGCAACGTTATGGCTCGAAGTTCCACGGGGTCGGACTGTGTGACGAGTGGCCGGCGATCAAGTATCCGATCGACTGGGAAGAGCGCGGCTATAGCGGTGTTATCGAGCCCGGGATGATGCTCTGCGTCGAAGCCTATGTCGGCGAGGTAGGCGGTCCTGACGGGATCAAGCTGGAAGATCAGCTCCTGGTCACCGAAGACGGCTGTGAAAACATGGTGGCTTGTCCATTCGACCCCTTGTTGATGGCCTGACCCCTTTCATATTTTGGTTGGAAGATTGCGATGAATATACTTTTTATTACAGCGGATCAATGGCGTGGTGATTGCCTGTCAGCCATTGGGCACCCGCATATTAAAACACCAAACCTCGATGCGCTTGCCCGCGAGGGACTATTGTTCAGGAATCACTATGCGCAGGCGACACCCTGTGCGCCGAGTCGTAGCTCGTTACACACCGGGATGTACCTGCAAAACCATCGCTGCGTGATCAACGGTGCGCCTCTCGACGATCGTTTCGGCAACTGGGCCCGCGAAGTCAGCAATGCGGGTTATGCGCCATCGCTGTTTGGTTACACCGATTCCGCGATCGATCCGCGAGGTCTCGATTCACAGGACCCCAGACTGTTCCACTATAGTGAACCCTTGCCCGGCATTGACACCTATACGCCGATGCGTGATGAAGTGGCGGTCGAATGGGTCGAGTATCTGCAACAAAAAGGTTACGCGATGCCGGACAGGCCCTGGAGCCTGTACGCACTCACCACGCCGGGGGTCGACTGGGCGGACGGTGGTGATGCCGTTTTGCCGCTTGCCATCGAGGCAGAGGATCACGAAACCCACTACATGGTCGACCGTTGCATCGACTGGATAGGCGCGCAGGACAAGCCCTGGGTCACGCACCTGTCCTTGCTGCGACCGCATCCGCCTTTTGCGGCACCCGAACCCTACAATAGTATGTTCGATCCGGAAGAAATGCCTGCACCCCTGCGCCAGGAGTCTCCCGCGGACGAGGCCGGACAACATCCGCTGCTCGATTATTTTATCAACCACAGCAAGTATCGTGCGCCCGACTCGGTACGTCAGACTCAGCAGGACAGGGTCAATTACTACGGTCTGATGTGTGAAGTCGACGACAGTCTCGGCAGGCTTTTCGCGGCGCTGAAAAGCGGGGGGCAATGGGATACGACGCTGATCGTTTTTACCTCCGACCACGGTGAGCAAATGGGCGATCACTGGTTGATGTCCAAGCTGGGATATTTCGACCAGTCTTATCATATCCCTTTGATTATCCGGGACCCCCGCCCGGCAGCCGATACCAGTCGCGGCAGGCAAATCGATGGTTTCAGCGAGAATGTCGATGTAATGCCGACCATGCTCGACTGGCTGGGTATCGACATTCCCAGCCAGTGTGATGGCTTTTCGTTACTGCCGGCACTCGAAAGCGGCCGGATGCCGGCTGGCTGGCGTGAAGAAGCGCACTGGGAGTGTGATTTTCGTGACGTGCGTGACGCTTCGCTGGAACAGCATCTCGGGCTTACCCTGCATCAGTGCAGCCTCGCGGTGATTCGCGATCATCGCTACAATTACGTCCACTTTACCGCCTTGCCGCCATTGTTGTTTGACCTGGAGCAGGATCCGGATGAATTCGTGAACCAGGCCGAAAACCCCGACTACCAGACGCTGGTGCTCGAGTACGCGCAGAAAATGCTGTCCTGGAAAATGAACCATACCGATCGCGGCCTGACCGAAACCATGCTTGGCGAGGGTGGCGCGGTAACACGACGGGCGCCATTACGTAAAATGGCCTCCTGACCCCTGAGCATGAAAGAGGTGGATGCAATGAATACCGATTTATCGCCGATTGATCATCCGGGCGCGTGGCGAGCCAGTGCAAGCAGCAAGGAAAGTTTCACCGTGGAGCTAACCGAGCGCCACCTGCAGGCACTGGATCATGCCCTGCAAACCGTGAAGCAGAAAACCACCGATGCAGAGTCGATCACCCGTGATGATTTTCGTCTTGACGGGATCGAAGACGATGTAAATGACTGGCGCAACCAGGTCATGATGCAATCGGGAATCGTTATCCTGAGCGGGTTTCCAGTCGAAAAATACAGCAAGGAAGACCTCGGTATGATCCATTTCGGCCTGGGCACGCATTTCGGCACCGCGATGTCACAAAGCGTGATGGGTGATCGCCTCGGCCATGTGGTCAATGTCGGTGGCAAGGATCCCAAGGAGCGCGCATATCGCAACAGCACCGAACTTGATATGCATACCGACGCCTGTGATGTGGTGGCGATGATGTGCCTGCAAAAGGCGCAATCGGGCGGTTACAGTGGTTACGTCAGTGCGATCAGCATCTACAACGAAATCCTCCGTCGCCAGCCGCGATTGATGCCGATTCTGATGAAAGGCTTTCATTACCATCGGTTTGGCGAAGAGGAGCCGGGGCAATCCCCGATCACCGAGGAAAGGATACCGGTGTTCAGTTTCAGGGATAATTTCCTGAGTGTGAATTACCTGCGTTCGTATATCGAAATGGCGGCGGAGGAGATGCGGGTTCCGCTCAGCGCAGACCAGGTCGCCGCATTAGACCTGGTTGATGAGATCGCAGATGATGAAAATTTCGCGTTGAAGTTTATTACGCAGCCGGGCGAGGCGGTTTTCTTTAATAACCTGACGGTGCTGCATAACAGGACGGCGTTCGAAGATTCTGACATTGCAGCCGAGAAACGCCATTTACTGCGCCTCTGGCTGGTCGCTTATGAACCGCGACCGGTTTGTGACAGCCTGAGGATTTACGAAGGGCGCGGCATTCAAAAACAGGTTGGCAAATCGACCTATTTCGACGGAGATCTGAATTACAGTCGTTTCGATAATGAAGATGCCCGCATGTAGAGCGGGGCTTTCAGTTCCGCGCTGAAAATTCTCCGGCATACCTGTTAACCCACTCACGCGCTGCCTGTTCACTGCTGAGCTTGCGGCCTGCCTGCTCTTCCTGTTCCTTGCGAAAGTTTTCAATCTGGCAAATCTGTTCGATTGTCCTGAGTCGTTCGATCTCCGCCGGGTCATCGAACGCAAGCCCCACCTCGTAACCCTTGTTCGTCTTGTTGCACCACACGACCTTGCCGTCGAGGCTACGTTCCTGGTTGAGCGCGGGGAAGCGCACCTGGATGGATTCGTCTACATCCAGGCGATCGCTGGCGATAAAGCACAGGCCCCCCAGACTGACGTTGGTAATGCTGTCGTCCTCAACCTGGTAGCTGTGGTTAAAGTCGAGAGTCACTTCAATGGGAATGCCGGTTACATGGCGAATATGTCGCCGAATAGCCGTATTGTCTTCTTGCACTGCGTTTCAACCTCGTCCCGTGAACCCTGGCGGTAGAAATATAGCAGAATTGGGCGTTTTTTGAACCAGGTCTAGGCGTCAAGCCCCTTTTTGACGGTTGCGACAACCTCGTTTCCCACCCCGATATACTCCAGATCGTCGAAGCTGGACAAGCGCGCAACGGCGATGCCACGACCATGCGGGTCAAACGCGCGATCAGGATCAAAATCCATGTAAGGTGTCCAGTCGAACCCGGTTCCCTGATCGCGGATTCGTATCTGTACCGTGTCGGCAGCGATCTGAAATTCGAGTTCGATGAAGCCACCGACATTTTCCCTGGCGTTAAGTCGACGATCGATCTCTATCTGCCACATGCCACGACGCATCAGGTTACTTTTCTCCTGGTAGCCGATTCTCAAATTGCCGTGTTCGAGTGCATTTATCAGCAGTTCAGATATCCCGGTTACGACTCGATGAGGCGCCGGACACAGCTGTGCCACCTGGGAAGCTACCAGGTTACATTCATGCAAATTTCGAATTTTGAAACGACCGAAGGACATCAGTTCGAAGATTTGCTGACCCTCAAGCAGCGATTCATGCAGCGATTTTTCGTGCAGCCTGTCGTTTACGGCGCTGCGCACTATGGTTTTAAGAAGGTCGCCCTCATAAGGCGTGGTCAGGTAATAATAGGCACCGGCTTTTATACCTTCGACTATATCCCGGTTTTCAGATTTGGCGGTCTGCATAACCACCGGGACATGCTCCATCGTCTCGTTCTCCTTGATGTTGGATAGCAATTGCATGCCGTCCAGACCGGGCATCATGCGGTCGAGTATTATGACGTCGAAGCGAGCCGGTGCGGCTTCGAGCATTGACCAGGCAGCCTCTCCATCGCTTGCAGTTTCCAGTTCATAGTTATCGTTTTCGAGATGCGCACGGATAATGTCGATATTAATCGGCTCGTCATCGACAATCAGTATCGTGGCTTTTGTATTTTTCAAACCTGGTAACGCCGTTTCCCGTCCTCGCAGGAACTGATTCCCGGGAGGCTTATCTGGTTAGTGCTTATCTTTGCATTTCTATTTTGTGAACAGGTACCGTATATTCCGTCGGTAATTTCCCATGGCCGCATTTATTGTAGCCATCATAGTGGAAATGTTTGAACATAATCAATCATGGTTGCGATTGAATATCCCGGCAAGTAGTGTGAATTTCGATGAACTACCCGTTTAATAGTAAAGACTTTAAAACCCAACCTTACTGGTGGGACCAGACGCCTGCCGCGGAAACGGGGGATAGCGCGCTGCCAGCGAAAACTGACGTGCTGGTGATTGGCTCCGGGTATACCGGGCTGCATTGTGCATTGCAGACAGCGGCAGCGGATCGATCTACCGTCGTGATCGATGCCGAAGCCGCGGGCTGGGGCTGCAGCACCCGCAATGGCGGGCAGATTAGCGGTGAGATAAAGCCCGGTTACGAAGAATTAAGCCGGCGATACGGCAGCGCGAAAGCCTTTGCATTAATAAAGGAGGCGCGTAATGCCCTGGACTGGTTAGGCGGGTTTGTTAAAGATCAGGGTATCGATTGCGACTATCAACAATGCGGGCGTTTCACCGCTGCGCACAGTCCTCGCCAGTTCCGCAGGCTTGTTGCCGGTGCACAACAGCAGCCAGCGGGGCTTGAGCAGGATTTGAGAGTCGTAACCGCGCAGGATCAGGCCAACGAAATTGACAGTGCTTACTACCATGGGGGAGTGGTAAATGAACGGCATTGTTCGCTGGATCCGGCGAAGTACCATGCCGGCCTGGTTCGTCTCGCGATGCAAAACGGGGCACAAGTGATTACACGATGCGAGGCCACGGCAATCGAGCGCGTCAAGGATGGCTTTAAAGTCAGCACCAGCCGCGGAACCATTCACGCCCGGGATCTGGTGGTAGCTACCAACGGCTATACGGGGACAGTGACGCCATGGCAACGGCGCCGAGTTATACCCATCGGCAGCTATATGCTGGCGACCGAGCCGATGGACCTGGCGCGGGCGAATCAATTGATGCCCAGGCAAAGGGTGTTCAGCGACACGCGCAAGGTCGTGGTTTACTTTCGGCGTTCGCCCGATGGGCGGAGTTTACTGTTTGGTGGTCGGGTTTCAGTGTTTGAATCCGACCCGGTGAAAAGCCTGCCCGCGCTACGCCGGGAAATGTTGCGCATATTCCCCCAGCTCGAGGATGTCAGGATTAGTCATACCTGGATGGGATTTGTCGGCTATACCTTCGACTATCTGCCACACCTGGGGGTGGCTGACGGAGTGCATTACGCCATGGGTTACTGCGGATCGGGCATTTGCCTGGCAAGCTACCTGGGCAATCGACTGGGTTTGCAGCTACTGGGCAGGGAAGAGGGCAACTGCGTGTTCAGTGAGCCCGAATTCCAGACAAGGCCCCTGTATAACGGCAAGCCCTGGTTTCTCGGGGCATCGGTGAAATATTACCAGCTGCTTGATCGACTCAGCTGACGGTGTAACCGCGCCGGGCGAATTTACGTTTAATTCTCGCCGGCTCGCTCGAACACGAGCGGGAACTCTTCCGCTACCAGCGCGTCACCGGGTTTCAGGCGTTGATCGAGACCCGGGAAGGGTGGTGAAGTTTCCCCGGACCGTTGCGCATACACGGCATCGTCACCCAGCCAGCGAGCGGCGAACCCACGCCGGCTGTGAGTGGCGGAAAGATTAGACGGTGCGCTGTGTATGGTCAGGTAATGAAATGCGATGGCGTCGCCGGGTTCGAGTGACCAGTGGCGGATATCGTAGTCGGCGCGGTTGTTATCTATATCCGGCATCGACTCGAGCGCCGTGTCGGTGTGATCGTAATCGACACCACTGAATTTCCGCGGCAGAAACCAGCGTCCCCAATCGTGGGAGCCGGCGATGAACTCGGGGCAGGTGTCGATACCGACCGGATCCAGTGGAATCCACATGCTGCAAACCTGGCGTCCATCGACACAGTAATAAGGCTGATCATGATGCCAGGGCGTAATTTTGTCGGTGCCAGGCTCTTTCACCAGAACATGTTCATGAAAAATACGTACGCTGTTCGACTGCATTAAATCGGCAGCAATCGCCCCTGCCGGCGAATCAAACATGAAACGCCGATACTGGTCGATGCGATTCCAGTTACAGTAGTCGCCAAAAAATCTTCCCGACTGGTCTTCGCCGAGATATTCGCGGCCCCATGGACCGGGCGCTTTCATATTGACATCGACACCCTCGCGCAGGAGTTCGATCCAGTCGTCAAATACACCCTTGAGGAGAACTACGCCGTCAAGTTGAAACTCGTCTATCTGGTTTTGCTGTAGAACTGTCATCACCGGGTTGTGCCGCTAGCTTCCTTCAACGATACAGAGATCACGCTCGGCAGCGCCGCGTGCGTAGGACAGGGCTTCCTGGTAGGCGTCGGACTGATAGCAACGCTCGGCATCTTCGACGCTGGGGAAACGCACCACCACGTTGCGTTCACGTTCTTTGCCTTCGAGCCAGACGGTTCGGGTGGCGCGTGCGAGAAACTCTCCGCCATGCGCTTCTATGGCGCTGGTGGCGCGTTTGGCGTATTCGCCATAAGAGTCGCCGTCGGTAACGTGGACATGTGCAATCCAGTAAGCGGCCATTGATATTCCCCTGTGGCTCCTGGTTGATTTGAGGATTGTTATACTAGAGCGGATGATGTAATAAGTGAACCGATTTTTACAAGTGCCGTAACAACGGCAGAGGCATTCAGCAAGCGGTGGATCAACAAAAAATAAAGCGCGATCTTGACGCCCTGGCCAGGCTCGACCCGGACCTGCGACGTGGCCTCAAGCTGGTGCGTTATCCTGCACCACGAATCAGGGTGCAGGGTTTCGAGACTTTTCTCTCGACCATAGTCTCACAGCAGATTTCAACCGAAGCAGCGGCCGCAATCATGCGTCGGGTGCATGCTCTGTTGCCGACCATGGCGGCCCAGGATGTGCTGCGTTTACCGTCGGGTGCATTGCGCGCTGCAGGCCTTTCGACGCGTAAGGTCGAGTATGTGGACGGCCTGGCGCAAGCCATAGCCGATAATCGATTCGAGATTTCCCGGCTTGCGGAAATGGACGATCAGGCGGTGGTCGAGGCGATCACGTCGCTGAAGGGTTTTGGTGTCTGGAGCGCGGAAATCTACCTGATGTTTTCGTTGCAGCGCAGCGATGTCTTTCCGGCCGGCGACCTGGCGATACGCATCGCGTTGCAGAAACTGAAAGGAATGGATGACAAGCTCAATGAAAAGCAGGCGCGAGCAGTAGTGGAGTCGTGGTCACCTTACCGCTCCGCCGGCAGCCTGTTTCTGTGGCATTATTACCGCGGCGCACCAACCTGATGCGTCATTCGAGGCATTAATCGACAGGTTTTGTCATCGTATGCTGCAGATAAAAACGGACCCTCAGACCTAGCGCCCCAGCGCCGCTTAACGACCTATTCTGTTGAAAAACTCGAAAAAAATGGAGGGCCGTTTTTCTGCAGAAAGCCAAAGCATTCTCAACTCAGTACATCACTTGGTATCTAAGCTTGCCAGTAGCTCTGTCGGAAGAGATCGTTAGATTTCTGTCTCCCTCCGTATGTAAAATTTTAGAAATCGTTAAATCGGAAATAATTTCTCCGACGG
>CALDDP010000178.1 GCA_937936805.1 uncultured Gammaproteobacteria bacterium
AATGGCCACTTCTTCCGAAGCCAGGCCAACAAATTCGTCGCTCTCGTAGAGCACCATCGGCTTTGCGCCCATGACGTCTTTCGCCATCCCCAGCTGGTCACCGGTGGCAACCAGGTAGGTGAATACACCGTCGAGTTCGTCGATCGAACGCGTCATTGCCGCTTCGAGCTCTTCACCCTGATCGATACGATCGGCGATATACACCGCGATTAGCTCCGAGTCACAGTTCGACATGAACCGATGGCCACGGCGTTCGAGGTCGCGCCGGTTGGTCCAGTAATTGGTCAGCTGGCCGTTATGCACCACGGAGACGTCATTGAACGGGTAGGCCCAGTAAGGATGGGCACTGCGGATATCGACGTCGGACTCGGTCGCCATGCGGGTATGCCCGATGGCGTGGGTACCGACGAAACCATTGAGACCGTACTGATCGGACACGATCGCCGCATCGCCCAGATCCTTGATCAGTTCAAGGCCCTTGCCCACCGACAGGATTTCGACGCCTTCCAGATCCTCGATGAAATCGATCAGGCGCTTGAGATCGCCGCCAAATTTGAAGTGATAGCGAAACGCGTATTCGGTAGCGTCTTCACGCGCGGTGACTTCGGCCCCCATTTCCTCGAGTCGGGTGTCGACGGCCGCCTTACGCTCGATGACCTGCTTGTGAATATCGAAGCCGGTTTTCATTTCTTCCTGCTCGGCGACCTTGAAGCGCAATATATGCACGTCTTCCTCGCCTTTACCGTAAAGTGCAAAACCGGTAGAGTCCGGCCCACGGTGCTTCAACGCCTGAAGCATCTGGGTCATCTCGCTACCGATATCGCTGGTGACGCCACCTTTCCAGATAAGTCCAGCAATACCACACATAGGAATATCCTCTTGTAGATTTAACAGTTTGGCCGCCGCGGCAGCCCGTATTTAAAACTCCGGCGCCGCACTACGCGGGCGCCGGATGTAGTTTTGTCGCGCCTATGGCAGACAGTCGAGATAAGTTTCGACGTCCCAATCGGTAACAGTGTGGTTAAATCTCTCCCACTCGTCACGCTTGTAATGTTCGAAAACCGTAAACATTTCGCCCGGCATGGCTGACTTGATAACTTCATCGGCACGCAACTCATCGAGCGCTTCACCCAGCGACATCGGCAGTTTCTTGACATCCTTACCGGCATCGATGGCTTCGTATATATTGCGCTCCTCGGCTTCACCCGGATCGAGATTATTATCGATGCCGTCGTCGAAAGCCTTCAGCAGCGCCGAGCCCATCAGATAAGGATTCACCATCGAGTCTACCGAACGGTATTCGAAGCGACCCGGTGCTGATACACGCAAGGCACAGGTACGGTTCTGGTAACCCCAGTCGGCAAAGATCGGCGCCCAGAAACCGGTGTCCCATAGACGCCGGTAAGAGTTAACTGTCGAGGAACCGATCGAGGTCAATGCGCCGAGGTGCTTGATGACACCACCGATCGACTGCAGACCAATGGGACCGGGAGCACGCTCGTCGATGGCCGGATCAGGCATGAAAGTATTTTCACCACCGACGCGATAGCTGAAGGAGCCTTCCATACCCGGCAGGGATTCCATACCCAGTTTATTAACTACATCTTCACCACCACGCCACAGCGACATGTTGTGGTGACAGCCAGAGGCCGAAACGCCCATGAATGGCTTCGACATAAAACAGGCAATCAGGTTGTCTTCACGCGCCACCTGGGCACAAATTTGACGGTAAGTAGTCAGGCGGTCCGCATTACGCAGTACATCGTCGAACTGGGTATTCAGCTCTAGCTGGCCAGGTGCGTCCTCGTGATCGCCCTGGATGATATCGAGACCCATCTGCTGCGAGTACTCGATAACCTTCATGAACGATGGGCGCAATTCTTCAAACTGGTCGATGTGATAGCAGTTAGGCTTGGTGACGCCGCCGGCCATCTTGCCGTCTTCGCCGCGCTTCAGCCACATCATTTCAGGTTCGGTGCCGCAGCGCATGTCGAGGCCGTGCTTGTCCTGGAATTCGTTGTGGATGCGACGCAGATTTCCGCGGCAGTCCGAAGTCAAAGCGCCACCTGGGTTCTCACGCTCTTCGCGGTTGCGGAACAAGGTACAGAATACGCGGCCAATACGCTTGTCCCAGGGTAATTGACAGAAAGTTTCAGGATCGGGGATACCGACCAGTTCAGATGATTCAGGGCCATAACCGATATAATCACCGTGGCGATCGACAAACAGGTTTGCCGTCGAACCATAAACCAGTTGAAAACCCTTTTCGGCCAGACGCTCCCAGTGCGCCGCGGGAATTCCCTTGCCGACGATACGTCCGGTAACGGAAATAAACTGGTAGTAAATATAATCGACGCCGGTTTCTTTTATTTTTTCAGCGACCTGTTTAACCAGTTCAGCGCGCCCCGGCGCCTCTACATGTGCTTGTAAATCGGTCATATCACCCTCCTGAGGTTAGAGTCGTACTAATTTTAATATGCTTCGGTTCCGCGTGACGATTGGCCGTTTTACAGGTATTTTTTTGGCCGAAACATCCATCGCTCCCCTGCCCGGAGTACGCTCCGGGAGGTCCAGACAGGCTGCAATGGTATACCCATCGGCTGACACAAAACAAGACCTAAAACGGCTTTTTTTGTACAATCTAGCCTTATATTGCTTATAAAATTAGACCAATTTCGACCAGGTGTAAAAAATGCGGCCCGAACCCGGACCTGGATATATTCAACTAAAACTGGATCACATTCGCGAATATTATTTTATTCTTTTTAATTCAATTACTTAAACCTTAATATGGAGATTATGGAAAACTCGGAACTGAGGAAAACGTTAGTAGTAATGGGCAAGGATGATAACGCCAATTTTCGCAAATAGAATGGATTTCAGGCCAAATAGTGACAGATCAAAGCTTGATTTGAGTACGATATTAGCTCATCATTGTACCAATTTACAGTACCATAATAATAATCAGGACGGAGGAGTCGGAAAGCTTGAAATCGATAGACAGCAATATACGGCTAGCCGAAGGAAGCAGAGTGAAATCGGTTTCGAAAGCCGGCACAAACCGTGTCGGTGTCACCACCAGCAAGGTCGTCGCACAGTTACGACGCCGTATTCTGGAAGGCGAGTACTCCTACGAAGAAAGGTTGCCCGCGGAACGCAACCTGGCGGAAGAATTCAATGTTTCGCGCGGCACCATCCGTTCGGTTTTGCAAATCCTCGAACAACAGCACCTGGTAACCCGCCAGGTCGGCAGCGGCACCTACGTGGCGCACAGGGAAACTACCAACCAGCAGGAAATATCGAGTATCACCAGCCCGATCGAAATGGTCGAAGTGCGTATCGCGATCGAACCCCAACTGGTAAGACTGGCAATTGCCAACGCCAGTTCGCGCGACCTCGAAGAACTGCGCGATGCGTTACGTCAGTGCGAGGCCTGTGACGGAGACTCGGATAAATTTGCCCGTGCCGATACCGCTTTTCACATGGCACTCGCGCATTGCTCGAAAAACAAACTCATGTACTGGCTGTATGAACGCATTAGCGAAGTGCGCCGACATTCGCAGTGGCGCAGCATGAAATCAAAGTTGCTGACCCCGGAACGCATGAACTATTACAATAGCCAGCATCACGCCTTGTATGAAGCCATTGCCTCGCGTGACACCGCAGCCGCGGTCAAAATCATCAAGGGCCATCTTTACGGGGTGCAGGATGACTTACTTGAAACCGACTAGGTACCGCCAGCCATGAATGCACCAATAATCGCATCCCCGGTTCGAATGCTGCAACCCGGGCTCAATACACTGCCCCCGGATACCGAGCGCTACGTTGTTCGGGCAGGCGGTATTACTGCGCTTGAACTCTTTAGTGGTGACGAAATCGAGCTGGTTAATCCCGAGGGCATGCAAGTGGGTGAAATCAGCGTATTCGATACCACGGGAAAAAGTGACATGCAATGCATTGGCGCAACAGCCGATGGGCGGGCCGAGGGGCTAAAATTCATCCTCGGTGGAAATGACGCTAGCGCGACCAAGCTCGAACGCACGCTTCGCTATCGCAACATTTCGCTTGAATCGGCACAGAGTACAAGTATTTTCAGCAACGAATCACCTGCAGGTGACTCGATTCGCTTCACGGCAAGCGAAGATTTAACCTGTATTGTTGCCGCTCCCGGCTTACCCATGCTGGCCGATCAGCAAAACACCATAACCGACCTCACTATTTTTG
>CALDDP010000179.1 GCA_937936805.1 uncultured Gammaproteobacteria bacterium
GCAGTTTTCTGGAAAAGTTTGGTTACTACGATATTTTTTTGATCGACCACGAAACCGGGCACATCGTTTACTCGGTTTTCAAGGAGGTAGATTTTGCAACATCCCTGCTGACCGGCCCGTACAGGAAGACCAATTTTGCCAGGGCATTCAAGGCGGCAAGCCAGGCGAGCGAAAAAGACTTTGTCTACCTGGTCGACTTCGAACCTTATTATCCTTCCTACAATGCACCGGCATCATTTATTGCCTCACCAATATTCAAAGACTCCAAAAAGATCGGAGTGCTGGTATTCCAAATGCCGATCGACCGTATCAACGACATCATGACCAGCAACCAGGACTGGAAAAACGTTGGCCTGGGCGAAAGTGGCGAAACCTATATCGTGGGCGATGATTTTACGATGAGAAATCAATCCCGATTCCTGATCGAGGATCCGGTAAATTATTTTGCCGCTATTCGCCAGGGTGGTGTAGCCCCCGAAACCGCAGACCTGATTGAGAACTTTAGTACCTCGATCGGCCTGCAACCCGTGAAAACCGAAGGTACCGTAGCGGCATTAAAGGGAAGTTCCGGCGAATCCACTTTTCCCGACTATCGAGGAGTTTCCGTTTTATCGTCTTACCGGCCACTGCAGCTGCAAGATGTCAACTGGGCCATCATGAGCGAGATAGATGAAGCGGAAGCATTTGCCCCGGTAGAGAAGCTCAAGGATCGATTTATTCTGGGCGGGTCTATCCTGGTTGCCATCGCGGTATATGTAGCATTCTTCTTCAGCCGATCCATGACCGCTACGCTGCAGACCTTGTTAACCCGGGCCGATGCGCTGGCGCGAGGCGAACTGGATCAGCCCATAATGATCGAATCCAGCGATGAAATCGGTAAATTGGCCCAGGGTTTCGAGGCCATGCGACGATCGATTCGCAAGCTGATAGCCGATTTAGAGGATGAGAAAGATGCCCTCGAAAGCCGTGTTAGCGAGCGCACCGCGGAGCTCGACGATGCTTTTCACAAGCAGGAAGAACAGACTCACGCACTTGAAAAGACAAATGCCGAAATGCTCGAGATCCAGGAAAACCTGCGGGAATCGGAAAAAGAGCAAATCGCGAACAAGGAGCGCATCGATTCGATATTGCAGGCGAGCCCGGATGGAATCTGCGTTATCGACACGGTTGGCGAAATCCTGATGGCAAACCAGTCCATGTTGCAGATTTTTGGTTACGAGTCGAAAGAGGTCATTGGACAAAACGTCAAAATGCTGATGATGGACGAAATTGCGCGGGAACATGACCATTATCTCGAGCGCATCGTCTGGGGACGCGAGCCGAGGATTATCGGCAAGGGCCCAAGGGAAGTGGAAGGCAGAAAGAAGGACGGTAGTACATTCCCGATGGACTTGTCCCTTTCCATGATTGGCGCCGGCAAGGAAGCCCTGTTTGTCGGTATCCTGCGCGATATCACGGAACGGGTAGAGATGCAGGAAAAAACCAGGGAACAGGCTGCATTTCAGGCGGCGTTACTCGATGCCGTGCCTAACCCGATCTTCGTCAAGGATCAGAATCTCAGGTACACCGCCTTCAATCGAGCCTACGAAGAGGCTTTCGGAATGCGGCGCGAGGATTATATTGGCAAAACGGTGCGGGAGGCTGAATTCCTGCACGAGGGGCACGAAGAATACCACCAGGCAGACGGGGAGCTGATAGAAAGAGGCGGGTTTACCCGCGAAGAGTATACCGCCAGGTTTGCCGACGAGCGGGACCACGATGTGCTTTACTGGCGACGTACCTTCGATCTGGGTGACGGTAATCCCGGAGGCATGATGGGCATCCTGATCGATATTTCCGACCGCAAGGAGATGGAGCGTGAGATGGAAATCGCGCGTGAACAGGCCGAGTCCGCGAATGAAACCAAGAGCGCCTTCCTCGCCAATATGAGCCACGAGCTGCGTACACCGATGAACGCCATTATCGGCTATGCCGAAATGCTCAAGGAGGATGCCGAAGACGATGAAAACGATGAAATAATCCCGGACCTGGACCACATCATCACGGCCGGTAAACACCTGCTGCAATTGATCAACGATGTGCTCGATATTTCCAAGATCGAAGCCGGGCGGATGGACCTGTACCTTGAAGATTTTGATATTGCCACGATGATCAGCGATGCCGCATCTACAGTAACCACCCTGGTCGAGAAAAATAATAACCTGCTTGACATCCAGGTTGAAGAGAATCTCGGCAGCATGCACGCCGACCTGACCAAGGTTCGCCAGATAGTGTTTAATCTCGTCTCCAATGCCGCCAAATTTACCTCAGACGGCAAGGTGGGGATTGAAGCCAGTGCCGTGGATAAAGAGGGGCAAGCGTTTATCCGGTTGGCGGTCACCGATACCGGTATTGGTATCCCGGAGGAGAAACTCGAGCATATTTTCGAAGAATTTTCACAGGCGGATAATTCCACTACCCGCAACTACGGCGGCACCGGCCTGGGTCTTGCCCTGGTACG